>DASVYZ010000272.1:0-3730 GCA_036391935.1 Burkholderiaceae bacterium
CCCGGGGTTGCCGCGATACGTCAAATCATCGCGCGACAGGTCACCCTCGTGAACCAGGTAGTCGAGCAAGAGATTCTTGTCGTCGGCCGTCAATTCGGTGTCGAGCCGGTTGTCCTTGACGGCCTTGGCCAGCAATTCGGCAACGTGGCCGCGCATGTCGGCCTTGATCTCGACCTGGCGCAAACGACGGTTGGCCAACGGCCCCTTGCCTTCGTAATAGACGTAGGACGTGTCGTTGTCGTTGACCATGATTTCAAGCGGCACGCCGAGCACCTTGGTGTAGTGCAGCGTCGAACGATGGTGA
The DNA here is from genome assembly GCA_036391935.1 of Burkholderiaceae bacterium. GTDB lineage: Bacteria > Pseudomonadota > Gammaproteobacteria > Burkholderiales > Burkholderiaceae_D > PKWO01. Next base: position 305 of record DASVYZ010000272.1, read on the forward strand.
TAGGGAATGCGCCAGGGGCCATGGTTGATATAGAGCCCCTCGTCGAAATTGCAGGTCTGGCTTTGGCCGCCGAATTCCTTGATCGTGGTGCCGCGCCGCGCGCTCTGGCAACGGCCGCCGGCAAAACCGCGCGCCTCGAGGATGCGGCAATCGTAGCCGAGTTTGCCCAGTTCGTAGGCCGCCGTCATCCCGGCCACGCCCGCGCCGAGAATGACGATGGTCTTCCCCTTGCCGCTGCCGGCAAGAGTCGGCGGGCCATCGGCACGCGAACCGATGTCGGTGCCCCAGGCATTCAGGGTACGCAGCAAAAGGCCGGTGCCGCCGACGGCGGCGGCGCGGTAGAGGAAGGCCCGACGCGTCAGGCGGCCGTCGAAATGGTCCATATCGGTCTCCGAGGGTTGTCGATGATTGTTGTTTTATTGATGACAGACGGCTTCGATATTGTGCCCATCGGGATCGAGCACGAAGGCGCCGTAGTAATTCGGGTGGTAATGCGCGCGTATGCCGGGTGCGCCGCTGTCGCACCCTTCAGCGTCCATCGCGGCGCGGCAAAAGGCATCCACGGCGGCGGGAAATTCCAGCACCTTGGTAAAGCCCAGCGGAGCGAGGGCGGTTTCGTAAAATGCACGGCTTTTTTCGTAGTCGCTGACTACGATGCCGGTGTGGTCGATCATGGCTATTCCTTCAGATAAGAAAAAATACGATCAGTCCGACGAGCAGGCAATTTGTGATCGCCACCCCGAAGGATAGCAGACGAAAGCGCGCCTTTTGCGTCTTGTGGCGCAACATATGCCGGGCGAGCCATGCGCCGGGCCAGCCGCACAGCAAGGCCAGCATATGCAAGTCGCGCTCGGCAATGCGCCGCCCGCCGCGCCGCGCCGCGCGCTTGTCCAAGGCATAAAGGGAGAAGGCAACGCCGCTTGCCGTAAGATACACGACGGCAAGCGCCGCAAAAACCATCGGGGCCGCGGTCGGCAACATCAGCCTGCGGACGAGCGGAAGGCATTGCGGCCCGCCGCCTTGGCGTGATACAGCGCCTTGTCCGCACGCCGCAGCAGGGACTGCGCGTCGGCATCGCTGTCCTGCAATACCGCGATGCCGATGCTGGTGGTGATGCGGTATTCGGCGCCGCCCAGTATAAAGGGAGGGGCCATCGAAGCGATGATCTTGTTGGCGACGATTTCCGCCTCCGCCTCGTTCTTCATCTCTTCGAGGATGATGACAAACTCGTCGCCCGACAGGCGCGCCACGACGTCGGTCTTGCGCACCGACGACGACAGGCGCCGGGCGAACTCGACCAGCGCTTCGTCGCCGATCGGGTGACCGTGGGTGTCATTGATGCTCTTGAAGCGGTCGATATCGAGATACATCAGGGCCATCTTCAAGCCGCCGCGCCGGCTGCGGGCGATAGCCCGCTTCAGGCTTTCGTCGAATTGGACCCGGTTCGGCAAGCCGGTCAGCGAATCGACGCGCGCCAGCTTGATCAATTGCAGCTCGACCTTCTTGATCTCGGTGATGTCGTTGATCATGCAGCAGACGCCGACCACCTTGCCTGTTTCGTCGAACTGCGGGATATAGGCCGCGTTGTAATAGCGCTTGCTGCCGTCGCGCTCGTCGGCAAAGGCGAAGTCGGCCCGGCTGCCGCCCAGAGCCTGGTCGAAGAAGCGTTTGTATTTGAAATAGGCTTCGTCGCCGACCGCTTCGCGGACGTGTTTGCCGGTTATCTCCGACAAGGGCTTGCCGAGCCATTTTTCATAAGGCCGATTGTTGAACTGGAAGCGCTCGTCGCGATCGATGTAGCTGACCAGCGCCGGCAGATGGTCCGTCAGGCCGCGCAGCAACTTTTCCTGGGCCGACAATTGCAGTTCGGCGGCACGGCGCGGCGTGATGTCGAGCACCATGGCGTAGAAACCCAGGACCTTGCCCTGGTCGTCGGTGTCGGGCACGTAATGGTAGAGCGAATAGCATCCAATACCGCGCTCGACCGCCTGACGCTCGAACACGACCTTTTCCCCGGCCAGCACGCGTTCCACGTGCGGTTTGACGGCGGCATACGCCTCCTCGCCGAACAATTCGCGCATGGAGCGCTTGAGCAGCTCTTCCTTGGGCATGTTAAACGTGTCGACATACGTATCGTTGCAGAAGCGATAGCGCTCGTCGCGGTCGATGTAGGCAATGAAAGCCGGCATGTGGTCGGTAATGGTGCGCAGGCGCCGCTCGCTGGCGGCCAGACGCACCTGCATGTCGAGACGCAATTTGATCTGGCCCAGCATGCGATAGCCGAGAGCGGCAAGAATCAGGACCAGGAGGAAGACGCCGGCCGAATGCAAGTAAGTGCTGGTGCGCCACTTGGCCAATACCTCGTCCTCGGACAAGCCCACGTCGACCACGATCGGATAATGCTCCAGGCGGCGGTAGCCGTTCAAGCGTGCAATGCCGTCGAATTTGGAGGTGATCAAAGCGGTGCCCGACGTGGAGCGCTTGAGGTAGGTCGAAAACAGCTGGCCGGAAGCCATGCTGGTGCCGATCAGCGACTCGTCGAAGGGACGCCGCACCAATAGCGTGCCGTCATCGAGCGCCAGCACGATGGCGCCCTGCTCGCCGATATCGAAGCTGGAATAGAAACGCTGGAAATACTCCGTGCTGATGGTCGCCAGCGCCACTCCGGCGAAACTGCCGTCGCGGTGATTGAAGCGGCGCGACACCGTGACTATCCATTCACCTGTGGAACGACTCCTGACCGGCGCGCCGATATGGACGGCGCGATCGTCATGGTCGCGATGGTAGATAAAATATCCGCGGTCGGCGTTGTTCAGGTTCTGCGCCTTGGCCGCCATCGAATTGACCAGCCAGCGGCCGTCCTCGTCGTAGACGAACAAGCCGTGCAGCCAAGGGGAATCGGCGACCTGGGTCGACAGCAGGCCGTAAAGCCGGGTGCGCTCGGCGGGGCCGGTGCCTTCCACCTCAAGCCGCTCCACCAAGCCGGCCAGAGTCGAATCGGCGCTGGAGACCACGTCTTCCACATGCTGGCCGAGCGAACGCGCCAGATTGGAAGCAACGACTTCGGATTCATGCAGCTCGATGTTCCTGGCTTGCAGCGTTCGTCCGACATCGAGCGCCACCAGGGACACGCAGACCAGCACGACGAACAGGGTCGCGACCGTCATGATAGGCATTGGTCGCTGATAGAGCCGCGTGATCCTGCCGCCGAGATAGCGAAGACTCATCGTGTTCCGTGTGAATTCAATCATTGTATTATGGCACTACTTGTCGCCACAACTTGCCATCGTGTTGCAAAAACAGCGTGTTGAACCGAAGGTCGATGAGACTGGAATACCGGGCTGGGATAGCGGGCTGCGATACCGGGCCGCGATACCGGGCCGCGATGCCGCGTCATGCAGAGCGATCCGGTTCGGTAACGTACGG
>DASVYZ010000273.1:0-4008 GCA_036391935.1 Burkholderiaceae bacterium
TAGCCGGAACTGTCGTCGCCACCCAGCCTTTGCAATTTTGCCGTGGCGCGCTCGGACAGCGTGCGCGGCTTTTTGGCCGCCGGGCGGGGGGCCGAAGCGGACTGCACCTCGGCCGCGGCGGCCGTCGCAGGATGCGGCTCCGCATACACAGCGGGCGGAGCCGCAGGGACAGGCGCGGGGGCGGAAACGGCTGCGGCAGCAGGAGCAACAGGAGCGGACGCTTTTTTCTCTTCCGCCTTGGGCGCGGTCACTGTCGGCTCGACCGCCTTGCTCGACGCCGCCTCGGAAGCATCGAGCAAACGATCATGGATATTCGTCGCCGACATGCCGAAGCGCGATACTTCGAACAAATGGCTCAAGGCCAGCCCATCGATCCCGCCCTGAGCTTTCAGTCCTTCGAGCGAAGAATGCACGCACACGCGGTTGGCCAACTGCTGGCACACCAGCGTGCGCCGCACCAGGGCCGGCCAGCGCGCCGGCACCTTGTCGATCGAGCCATAGACCGTCTCGTAATCGGTCAAGAGCGCGAGTTTGGTATTACGGTCATCATTGAGCGAGGAATGCGCAATATGCGCCGCCAATTGCAGCGTCGCGCCCTGCTCGCTTGCGGGTTCGGCGGCAAGGGCCGGGATGGAAGACGGCAGCAAAGAGAGCGACAAAGAAAGCGGCAAACAGCGCCTCAGCCAAGCTGACAAGCTGGCTGATCCGAAATGTCCCGCGCGGCTAAACACCAACCTGCTCTCCTCGGAAAATCCTGTCAATTGATCAAATAATACAGGCCCCGCATGGCTTTGCGGTCTGGAAACGAGAATATCTCGTCGCTTCCCGAATTGTTGACGGAAAGCGCCACGGCGAAGCAAATGCATCTCGCTTCTTGCATTTGCTGCATGTCAATCATGATATGCCCGATTCTTACCCAAGAGTAATGCCTCAAACCAAGGTTGTTTCATCCCAGCCGCATTCCTAACATTATTTTGCAAATATGCTGCGCCGCACCTAGCATTTTTGCAAACATCGTCCTAGCATTCGAAATACCGAGCATCCGCTCGGTATTTATTTCTGAGCCCAAACATGGCCCGGACAGTATCCAGATTGCCCTAAGAGCTGTTGGTAAAGACGTGCCCGCCAGAGGCGCGCTGAAAAATATACCCACTACAAAATCTTGGAGACATGCAATGAAAACTTGGAGACTTATCCTGGCAGCCCTGCTGTCAGCACTGCTGTTCGCGCCCGCTGCCTGGGCAACCGGCTACACCCAAACCAAATACCCCATCGTGCTGGTGCACGGCTTGTTCGGCTTCGACAACATCGGCCCGGTCGAATACTTTTACGGCATTCCCGAAGCGCTGCGCTCGGGCGGCGCACAAGTGTTCGTCTCGCAGGTGTCGGCGGCCAACAGCACCGAAGTGCGCGGCGAGCAATTGCTGGCCGAAGTCCAGCAAATCCTGGCCGCCACCGGCGCAAGCAAGGTCAACCTGATCGGCCACAGCCATGGCGGCCCGACGGCGCGCTATGTTGCGTCGGTGCGGCCCGACCTCGTCGCCTCCGTCACCACGGTGGGCGGCGTCAACAAGGGCTCGCCCGTAGCCGACATCCTGCTCGGCGTGGCACCGCCCAACTCGCTCTCGCGCGCGGCATTGACTTCGGTCACCAACGGCCTGGCTGACTTGATCAGCTTCCTCTCGGGCGCACCCAACCTGCCGCAAAATTCGATCGCCGCCGCGCAATCGCTCTCGACCGCCGGCACGGCCACGTTCAATGCCGCCCACCCGGAAGGCGTGCCGACCACGGCTTGCGGCTCGGGCCAGGCCCAGGTCAACGGCGTGCATTACTTCTCGTGGAGCGGCGCCCAACCGGCCACAAACTTCCTCGACGTCTCCGATCCCTTCCTGGTGCTGACCTCGTTCGCGTTCGCCGGCGCGTCCAGTGACGGCCTGGTCGGCACTTGCTCAAGCCACCTGGGCACCGTGATCCGCGACAACTACCGCATGAATCACCTGGACGAAGTTAACCAGACCCTGGGCCTGGTCAACATCTTCGAAACCAGCCCGGTGACCGTGTTCCGCCAGCAGGCCAACCGCCTGCAAGGTCTGGGCCTGTAACGCGCCATATCGGGACGGGGCCCACCCCGTCCCGCGCTCACCATGAAGACACGCCGACTCCTGGCTTCGGCGGCGTTCATCGCCGCCGCATTTTGCCTCTACCTGATCCTCGAACCCGCCGATACACCGCCGCCGCCACAGCAAGCCGCGCGCGACGACAATCCCTTCGCCTTCGTCAAGTCGATGCAGGGCACGCAAGCGGACGGCAAGCTCAGCACCGGCGGCGACGGCGTCGTGGCCGACGCGGAACTGCGCCATCTGTTCGACTACTACCTCGGCGCCATCGGCGAAAAAAGCCTGGCGCAGATCCGTGCTGAAATCGAACTGCAATTGACGCACCAATTGCCGCCGGGCGCACTGCCGGGCGCAAAACAATTGCTGGACCGCTATATCGCCTACAAGACAGCCCTGCTCGATCTGGAAAAGAATCCGCCGCAGCAAAGCGGCGCCAATCCCTTGCGCGCCCGCCTGATCGCGATGCGCCAGGTGCGCGAGCGCTATTTCTCGCCCAAGGAAATCAGCGGCATGTGGGGCGCAGACGATGCCTACGATGACGATGCCGTGGCACGCTGGGAAATCATGCAAGACCCGCATTTGAGCGCGGAAGAGAAGCGCGCCAGGCTGGCCAAGGTCGACGCCGCCATGCCGCCTGCGCTGCGTGCTGAACGCGAAGCGCCGCTGAAGGTAGCGCTGGAAGAAGACAAGGCCAGACAAATGCGCGCGGCCGGTGCCGGCGAAGACGATATCTACCGCATGCGCGCCGCAGCCTTTTCGCCCGAAGCGGCAGCGCGCATGGCTGCGGTGGACCAGGAAAACGCGCAATGGAAAAACCGCATCAGCGACTATCTCGAGCAGCGCAACAAGGTCTTGAGCGACGCGACGCTATCGGATGCGGGCCGGCAGACGGCGCTGCAGCAATTGCGCGATGCGCGCTTCAGCATCAATGAACAGAAGCGCTTGGGGGCGTATGAATGAGCCCCCACGTTCATGCGCCGTTGCCAGCAGCAGGTCGATCGGGCGGATGACGCAGAGCGGCGCAGCGCAGCGAGTCCAGCCATTCCCGAGCCGGCATGCAGCAGCGCCAGCCTTATGCGAGGAACGGCAACAACAGCCCTGCGGCAAACAGCGCATACAGTGCGCCGAACACGGCCAGGCGTTTCGCCGTCAAGGCGCCCTGCTTCAATAGAACAGCGATCCCGGCGATCGAGAGCATGGTGACGACGGCCGCCCATACCAGGGGCGGCTGAAGCCGCCAGGGCGTGAAGAGCAAGCCCAACGCACTCGGGATGGTCGCCTGTATCATCATGGCGCCGCTGATGTTGGCCAGCGCCAGCGACTGTTTGCCCTGCCGCACCCAGATCACGGCATTGAGGGTTTCCGGCAACTCGGTGGCAACCGGGCTCAGCAGGAGCGCCACCATCTGCGAAGACAACCCCAGCCATGACCCGATCGCCTCAAGCTGTCCGACGAATACGCGCGAACTGAAAAAAATCGTCGCCAGTGCCAAGCCGGTCTGCAACAGCGCCCAGCGGCGCGCCGGATTGGCCTCTTTGGGGCGGATACGGAGCGGCTCGGTCTCGCCCGACTCCTCGGCATCGTGTTCCGCAGTCAATTCCTGTTGAACATAAAGAGCATAGGCAACCAGAAAGGCCACGCCGAACCATGGCTTGATCGAGAATGCGACCAAGCCCAGCACGACCTTCACCACGAAGATTGCCATGAACCAGACCTGGTCCTTCAGCAAGCGCCGCCCTCCGGCCGGCGACAGCAACGGCCCGGCAGCGGCGCGGCGAGCCAACAGGAAGACGCCGCCCACCACCGCATATGCCACGCTCGCCAGCACCAGAGGCCCGCCGATGGCCGCGCCGACGCCGATTTCCTTTTGCGCCGCATCGTGCCCAAAAAC
>DASVYZ010000274.1:0-3236 GCA_036391935.1 Burkholderiaceae bacterium
CCAGCATCTGGTACAGCGGAGAGGGGTGCACCGGGTAATTCGGAATGCCAGGCCACCACATGGCCCAGGGCAGGCTGGGATCGGCAGGCCGGCCGGGCAGTTCGTGGTTGATGAAGTTGCCGAAGCGGCCCGCAGCATAGCCAAGCGGCACCATGGGGGCAATGAAATCGAGCACGGCCATCAAGTTGCGCTTGCGCTTTCTGGCCCAGAGGCTCATCGCGATCATGACACCGACGAAGCCGCCATGGAAAGACATGCCGCCGTTCCACACTTTCAAGATATCGATGGGATGGGCGAAGTACTCGGCCGGGTGATACAGGATCACTTCGCCGAGCCGTCCGCCCAGCACCACCCCCAACACGCCATAGAACAGCATGTCGTCGAGGTCTTCGATGGTCCAGCCGGCGGCGGCATTGTGCGGCTGCTTCACGCGCAGCCGGCCCAGGATCAGGAATTGCGCGAAGGCCACCGCATACATGATGCCGTACCAATGCACGGGCCAGGAAAAGACATGGAAGGCGACCGGATCGAAATTCGGGTGAGTTAGTGGCATATTCAGAATGTCTTCATCAATTCAAGGAAGGCTTGCAGCACCGGAGAGGCATCGTCGCGCCGCCATGCCAGGCCTGTTTCCACCAGCGGCACCTTGCCCGCCAATGACCGGTATTCGACGCCGGGCCGCCTCAGGTTCGACACGGATTGTGGCACAAGTGCGATTCCCATGCCTGCCGAAACCAGTCCAACGATGGTTTGCATCTGGATCGCTTCCTGCGCGATTCGCGGCGTCACGCCGGCGTCATGGAAACATGCCAGGATGGCGTCATGCAGGCCGGGGGCGATATGGCGCGGGAAGATGATAAGCGGTTGCTCGCGCAGGCGTTCCAACTGCAAGGCGCCGCGATTGACCCGCAAGCCCAGGGGCAGGGCGGCCACCAGCGGTTCGGTCAATATGGTGCGGTAGTGCAACGCCTCCGCCGTCTTGTCAGACAAAGGCGGTATCAGCAAGCCGGCATCGATCCGTCCTTCAAGCAAGTCTTCCTGCTGCACGTCCGAGGTTGCTTCGCGCAATTCGATGGCCACTTGCGGAAAGGCTTCGCGGAATTGGCGCAGCAGCGATGGCAATACACTATAGTCGGCCGTCGAGACGAAGGCCAGGGCCAGCCGCCCGGTTTCGCCGGCAGCAGCGCGGCGCGCCAGCTCGGGCAAGCTTTGCGCCTGCTGCAGCAGGCGGCGCGCCTCGGGCAGCAGCGCCAGGCCGGCCGGCGTCAGCGCCACGCTGCGGTTGGTGCGCGCGAATAGCGCCGTGCCCAGGCTGGCCTCGAGCGCCTGTATGGTTTGCGACAGCGGTGGTTGAGTCATGTGCAAGCGTTCGGCGGCGCGGCCGAAGTGCAGTTCTTCGGCGACGGCGACAAAATAGCGGAGTTGGCGCAGTTCGAGGTTCATGATATGTAAATCATATCATTCAATAGCAAATCATATATTTGACACGCAATACCAGACAGGGCAATCTTGCGGAATTCGCGCTCGAACCGAGGCGCGCTATGTTTCCGTACACCGCAGATTAGGAGTCACCATGGCCTACAACCGCCGCTCGAAAAACATCACCCAGGGCGTCTCGCGCAGCCCGAACCGCTCCATGTATTACGCCATGGGCTACGAGAAGGAAGACTTCGACAAGCCCATGATAGGTGTGGCCAACGGGCACTCGACGATTACGCCGTGCAACTCGGGCCTGCAAAAGCTGGCCGACATCGCCATCGCCACCATCAAGCAAGCCGGCGCCAATCCGCAAGTGTTCGGCACGCCGACGATCTCCGACGGCATGTCCATGGGCACGGAGGGCATGAAGTTTTCGCTGATCTCGCGCGAAGTGATTGCCGACTGCATCGAGACCGCCGTCAACGGCCAATGGATGGACGGTTGCGTCGTCATCGGCGGCTGCGACAAGAACATGCCGGGCGGCATGATCGCCATGCTGCGCACCAACGTGCCTTCGATCTATGTCTACGGCGGCACCATCAAGCCGGGCAACTGGAAGGGCAAGGACTTGACCATCGTTTCGGCCTTCGAAGCCGTGGGCGAGTTCTCTGCCGGACGCATGTCGCAGGAAGACTTCGATGGCATCGAACGCAACGCCTGCCCGTCTTCCGGCTCCTGCGGCGGCATGTACACAGCCAACACCATGTCGTCCTCGTTCGAGGCGCTCGGCATGTCGCTGCTGTATTCCTCGACCATGGCCAACCCCGACGATGAAAAGACCGGCTCGGCCGCTGAATCGGCGCGCGTGCTGGTCGAGGCGGTCAAGGCCGACCTGAAGCCGCGCGACATCGTGACGAAGAAAGCCATCGAGAACGCCGTGGCCGTCATCATGGCCACCGGCGGCTCGACCAATGCCGTGCTGCACTACCTCGCCATCGCCCACGCCGCTCAAGTCGAATGGACCATTGACGATTTCGAACGTATGCGTCTGAAGGTGCCCGTCATCTGCAACCTCAAGCCCTCGGGCAAATATGTCGCGACGGATCTGCACCGCGCCGGCGGCATTCCGCAAGTGATGAAGATTCTGTTGAATGCCGGCTTGCTGCATGGCGACGCCGTCACCATCACCGGGCGCACCATGGCCGAGGAATTGGCCAAGGTGCCTGACGCTCCTCCGGCGGGGCAGGACGTGATCATGCCCATCGATCAGGCGCTGTATGCACAAGGCCACCTTGCTATCCTGAAAGGCAACCTGTCTACAGAAGGCTGCGTGGCCAAGATCACCGGTTTGAAGAACCCTGTCATCACGGGCCCGGCGCGCGTGTTCGACGACGAATACACCGCCATGGACGCCATCCTGGCCGACAAGATCAATGCCGGCGACGTGCTCGTGCTGCGCTACCTCGGCCCCAAGGGGGCGCCTGGCATGCCCGAGATGTTGGCGCCCACTTCAGCGCTGATCGGCAAAGGCCTTGGCGAATCGGTCGGCCTCATTACCGATGGCCGCTTCTCCGGCGGCACCTGGGGCATGGTGGTGGGCCACGTCGCCCCGGAAGCCTATGTGGGCGGGACGATCGCGCTGGTCAAGGAAGGCGATTCGATCACCATCGACGCGCACAAGCTGCTGCTGCAACTTAACGTGGCAGACGACGTGATCGCCAAGCGCCGCGCCGCCTGGAAAAAGCCGGCGCCGAAGTACACGCGCGGCCTGATGGGCAAGTACATCCGCCTGGTTTCGCCGGCCACCAAGGGCGCGG
>DASVYZ010000275.1:0-2553 GCA_036391935.1 Burkholderiaceae bacterium
CCACGACAGCGGCAGCATCTGGAACGTGGGCCGGTGCATCAACGGCAGCGCCTATGCCAACCTGTTCCACAGCCGTGTGATCGCCCTTTGCAATCTGCTCGGCAATGCCGATGCCTGACCAAACCAGCTGGAGGCCCATCATGTCAAATCGTTTTCTGGAAATGAATTACTACCTCAAACAGGATATGCGTAGGACTCCGCGCGGCGGCAATGGACGCTACGGCGGCAATGGCGTCTTCCCGGCCGTGTCGGCCAGCCAGTCCTACGCCTGGGCGCGGCCATTTTCGGCGACGCAGCGCGTGCTGATCATTTTGATCGAGAACGGCGGCATCGACTTGCACATACCGCAATTGGCCGACAGCATCCTCTCCGCGCTGCCGGGTGCCGGCATGATTCCGGATTCGGTCAAGCATGATCTGCGCGACGTGATCGCCAGGAAAATCAACGATACCGTCAAGAGCGTCACCAAGGACCTGCTGGAAACCGTGGAATTGGCCGCCAACCGCTATACGGCGGCAAAGCCCGATATCTACGGCGACGTCATCATTCTGCGCAACGGCGCCGCCTCCTTCAACGACCTCAAGCTGCAATTGTTTGCCCAGACCAACGCCGGCAAGATCGTCGACCTGTTCATTTTGACCCACGGCAGCGATCGTTACATCGCGGTCAATGGCGGAATCGACGACAAAATGATCAGCGGGTTGCGTACCGAATTCGGCAAGCCGCTGTCGATCCGTTCGGTGTATATGATGAACTGTGTCGGCTCCTCGCTCAACCAGGCCTGGCTGGATGCGGGCGCGCGCACCTCTTCCGGTACCCTGCGCAATAACTACATGCCCGAGCCTACCATGTTCTTCTTCTGGCAGAACTGGCAGTCCGGCAAGAGTTTTGAAACCTCGGTGACGAGCGCCTACGAACAAACCATACAACTGCTCAATGATGCCATCAATGGCTTCCTGAGTTCGCTGTCGATCCCGATTCCGAGCGGTTTGATCGACGCGCACAAGTTCGACTTTGTGCGCGACAGCGCGCCCGTGTTGCAAGGTGACAAAGCACTGACCATTTCATCTGACGATATCTCATTTGCCAAGAGCATGTCGGGTGCGCTTGCCACCACGGTGGTGCCCGTTGGGTTATTGCGCAGCCTGAGTGATGGTGCCGGCGCGGCGATGCAAACGTCGCAAAACGGCATCGACTTGATCAAGCGCTACGAATCCTTCAAATCCAAGATGTACAACGACCCCGCGGGCCACTGCACCATCGGCTACGGCACCTTGCTGCACAAGGGCAATTGCGATGGGCGCGACAGCGAGCAAGCCTATACCGGGGGATTGTCGGAAGCCGATGCCACCAAGCTGTTGCAAAACGAATTGAGCAGCTTCGAAAGCCTGATCAACAGCACCGCCAAGAACCCGCTCAATCAAAACCAGTTCGATGCCCTGGCCAGTTTCGTCTACAACGTCGGTACCGGCGCCTTCAACAAGTCCACGCTTGCCAAACTGCTGCGCGGCGACGACTATTCCGGCGTGCCGGCCGAGATTCGCAAGTGGACCAAGGCCCGCGTGAACGGCCAATTGGTCGACCTGAAAGGCTTGGTCAAACGCCGCAACGAGGAGGCGGATTTGTTTGCCCGCCCCGTCGGCGCGGCTGCGCAAAGCCTGTCCATGGGCCAGTGCGGCTGCCTGGGCATGGCCATGTCGCAAGACCGGTTCGACCGCATCGTGAGCAATGTGTTCGGCGCGGCCAGCTACGACGAATTCCTCGGCACCCTGCAAACGGTGAATTTCCTGAACCGGACCGTCAAGGACGTGCACCCGGAAATGGTGTCGAAACTCCAGACCGCGGAAGCGACGCTCACCGCCAAGGGCATTTCCAAGAGCCCGCCGATCGACAGCACGCTGCGCAAGCGCCACAGCATGCACGGCCTGGGCATGGCGATCGACTTCGACGTGCTGGAGAACCCGTATGTATTGAATGAAGCCGGCGAAGCCGACCTCGATGCGGAATTGATCCAGGCTTACGACCACATCGCCAACTTCGTCCTGGGCAATGCCAGCTCATCCCTACGCAACTTGAAAAGCGGGCGCAAGGCTTTCGGCGGCACCATCGCGGGCGTCTATGACGCGCTGCGCGCGGAGAGCGATGCCATGAAGCTGTATTTCAGCTTTATCAAGGACGCCAATGCCCTCGCGGCCTTCCTGACCAATAATTGGCCAAGCCTGCACCAGGGGCAAACCGCCCCCGACCTTGCCACGGCTCAGGCGCAAATCGAGGACGACTATGAAATCCTGGGCGGCAAGGACCAGAGCGGCAACAAGCGCAAAGCCAAGAAGGGCGACCGGCCTTTTGCCGCCGGCAGCGCGGGCGGACGCGGCGACCCGGCAACCGGTTTCCTCAACCTGGATCGCGACTTCGTCCTGGCCTTGACCGATGCCGGCCTGTCCTGGGGCGCAATCGACATGGGGGCAGCCTCGGGCGACGTGATGCACTTCGATTGCCGCCTGAACGGACTTGGCGCCAAGGCTTATGCGGCGCTGTTGTCCACCAAGTAGG
>DASVYZ010000276.1:0-1679 GCA_036391935.1 Burkholderiaceae bacterium
GCTGGCGCGCCGGATGGTCGGCCTGGCGCAGCATGTCGGGCGTCATCAAGGCGGCCTTGAGGAAGGGAACCTGCAAGCGGCCGATCTGGCGCCGCAATTCCGGCGGGATGCTCTTGTCGGCCAGGATCAGCTCGAACAGCATGCCGACCACGTCGATGGCGACGCGTTCGATCTGGGTGAGCTTTTCGGCAAGCTGCTGGCTCAGGGCAAACAATTGGTTCTGCTCGGGCGCTACGCCCTCCGCGATGCTTTCGCCTCGCGCGACGCGGCGCTGGGCCTGATCCAGCATTTGCATCAACTGGGGCGAACCGGAGGCGGGCGCCGAAGCTTCCGTCGGTTGCAAGCCCAGCGATCGGATATCGTGCGAGATTGCCGGCCAGCCCTGCGTTTGGGTCGGAGGCCGGAAAATGCCTTCCATGACACGTTCGAAGCTATGCGCGGCCGGGCTGCCGGCCGCCGGAGGCGCTGCAGCGCCTCCGTGCGCCTGCCCTCCGTCGGTATGGTCAGCGCGGCCGAACCCGTCCTCGGGCAGCGTCGGAGCTTCCGGAAACAGCGATCCCTGCTTATCGCCCCCAGCGGCGGAACCGCCGCCCGTGCCTCCTGCGCCACCCGAGCCGCCGGCAGTGCCTCCCTGCGGCGCCTGGCCCGCGTTCATGGATTCGAACATGCGCTGCAAGCCGGGCATGATGCGCGCATTAACCTCGGCAGCATAGCGCAAGGCCTCGGCCTCCCCGTCGAATTCCTGCCGGCTACGCGCGTGGCGGTTGCGCTGCGCCATCAATTGGCCGTGCATGCCGTTACTCTCGAACACCTGGACCAGGGTCGCGTAAAAGTCGGCCAAGCGCGCGGCCAGCACGTCGGACAGCAGGTTATACAACTTTTGGTTGACCGCTTCCTCAATGACCATCATTCGCAGCACGTCGTGCAGGCTGCGCGCCATCAGGTAGGGGCGGAACGGGTTTTCGCGCTCGATCGCCTCATGCTTGCCGTGCATCTGCGCGACAATCAGGTTGAGCTTTTTTAAATGGATGTCGTCGGCATCGCGAATGCGCAATACCAGGCGATCGACTTCGATCAAGGTCTGAACCGTTTCGTCGTCAACCAGGCTGAGATTGTCCATCGAAATCTTGTTGATATCGACGCGCCAATCCTTGTACATCGTTTCCGCAGCTCGTTCGAGCAAGGCGCGGTAGCGCTCCTCGACGCGTTTAACGAATACCTTGCCGCTGGTTTGTATAAACTGCCGGCTTGCATTCAGCTCGTATTGCTCACCTCCGCTGCGAACCTCGGGCAACAACTGTTCAATGCGCTCTTCCACGTCGAACAGGCCTTGCTGCACGATCGCGGCAAAGCCGAACAGCGCACGTTCTTTGGCAAGTTGCAGGACGTTGTCTGTATTCTGCATGACGAATGGAGCGTGTGAGGCCCTAAAGGGCAGCTGGAACTATTTGACCATAGCTTACCCGGTTCGGTTCATGTCCGGGAAAAATCATGCGCATTTTGCAATGCCAAGACGGCGCATTGTACACAAGTTTCAATATAGCTCCCCGACGAATAAGCATCACACCAAATCGATACTGGCCTGCGCGGCACGCAAAGCCTTGGCCCGGCGGTGGCGCGCACGCAAGCGCGGATCGGTCATGACCTGGCCCGCCGTCTCGCCTATGGCCATGGCGATG
>DASVYZ010000277.1:0-13956 GCA_036391935.1 Burkholderiaceae bacterium
GAACGCTTGGCCAGGCTCGAAGCCGAGAAGGAAGCGCAAGCCCAGGCCCAGAAGAAGGCCGAGGAAGAGGCGCAGCAGGCCGCCGCCGAGGAAGCCGCGGCCAAGACCGACGAATCGGCGCTCGAAGAGCAAAAGCGTCACGAAGCCGAAGAAGCCAAGAAGAAGGCTGCCCAAGCGGCCAAGGATGCGGCCAAGGAAGCTGCCGAGCGCGCCGCCGCCGCCGAGCGCGCCCGCAAGGCCGTGGCCGACGAAGTGGCCCAGATCAAGGCCATGATGAATGCGCCGCGCAAGGTGATGAAGGCGCCCGAACCGGCGCCGGCACCCGCACCGGCCAAGGCGGCCGAAGGCACCTTGCACAAGCCGGCGGACAAGAAACCCGGCGAAAAGAAGGACGACAAGAAACCGGCCACGACCGACAAGAAATCGATCAAGTCGGCCAATGTGTCGTCGACCTGGCAGGACGAAGCCAAGAAGCGCCCGGGCGGCTTGAAGACGCGCGGCGCGGGTCCCGGCACGGGCGCGGGCGGCCGTGACGGCGGCTGGCGTGGCGGCCCCAAGGGCCGTCGCCATTCGAGCGACGACGCCCAGCGCGAATCGAACTTCCAGGTGCCGACCGAAGCCGTGGTCAAGGAAATCCACGTGCCTGAAACCATCACCGTGGCCGATCTGGCGCACGGCATGTCGGTCAAGGCATCCGAAGTCATCAAGCAGATGATGAAGCTGGGCCAGATGGTCACCATCAACCAGGTGCTGGACCAGGAAACGGCCATGATTCTGGTCGAGGAAATGGGCCACAAGGCGTTTGCCGCCAAGCTCGACGATCCGGAAGCCATGCTGACCGACGTCGGCGGCCATGCAGACGCTCCGATGTTGCCGCGCGCTCCGGTCGTGACGGTGATGGGCCACGTCGACCACGGCAAGACCTCTTTGCTGGACTATATCCGCCGCGCCAAGGTGGCATCGGGCGAAGCGGGCGGCATTACGCAGCATATCGGCGCCTATCACGTCGAGACGCCGCGCGGCATGATCACCTTCCTCGACACCCCGGGCCACGAGGCGTTTACCGCCATGCGCGCACGCGGTGCCAAGGCGACCGACATCGTCATCCTGGTGGTGGCGGCCGACGACGGCGTGATGCCGCAGACGCGCGAAGCGATTGCGCATGCCAAGGCGGCCGGCGTGCCGCTGGTTGTCGCCATCAACAAGATCGACAAGCCCGGCTCCAACCTCGACCGCGTCAAGCAGGAATTGATCGCCGAACAAGTGGTGCCGGAAGAATACGGCGGCGAATCGCCCTTCATCCCCGTGTCGGCCAAGACCGGCGAAGGCATCGACTCGCTGCTGGAAAACGTCTTGCTGCAAGCCGAAGTGCTGGAACTGAAAGCCCCGGTCGACGCGCCCGCGCGCGGCCTGGTCATCGAGGCCAAGCTCGACAAGGGCCGCGGCCCGGTCGCCACGATCATGGTGCAGTCCGGCACCCTGAAGCGCGGCGACGTGGTGCTGGCCGGTTCGTCCTATGGCCGCGTGCGCGCCATGTTGGATGAAAACGGCAAGAGCATCAGCGAAGCCGGCCCGTCCATCCCTGTCGAAATCCAGGGCTTGACCGAAGTCCCGGCCGCCGGCGAAGAAGCCATGGTCATGGCCGACGAGCGCAAGGCCCGCGAAATCGGCTTGTTCCGCCAAGGCAAGTTCCGCGACGTGAAGCTGGCCAAGCAGCAAGCCGCCAAGCTGGAAAACATGTTCGAGCAGATGGCCGAAGGCGAAGTCAAGTCGCTCGCCATGATCATCAAGACCGACGTGCAGGGTTCGCAGGAAGCGCTGGTGCATTCGATGCAAAAGCTCTCGACGTCGGAAGTGCGCGTGCAGGTGGTGCATGCGGCGGTCGGCGGCATCAGCGAATCGGACGTCAATCTGGCGGTCGCGTCGAAGGCCGTCATCATCGGCTTCAACACGCGCGCCGATGCCTCGGCACGCAAGCTGGCCGAAGCCAACGGCATCGACATCCGCTACTACAACATCATTTACGACGCCGTGGACGATGTGAAGGCGGCCATGTCGGGCATGCTGGCGCCGGAGAAACGCGAACAGGCCCTGGGCCTGGTCGAAATCCGCCAGGTGTTCATGGTCAGCAAGGTCGGCGCGATCGCGGGCTGCTACGTGCTCGAAGGCCAGGTCAAGCGCGGTGCGCAAGTGCGTCTGCTGCGCGACAACGTCATCATCTGGACCGGCGAGCTCGATTCGCTCAAGCGCTTCAAGGACGACGTCAAGGAAGTCAAGGCCGGCTTCGAGTGCGGCCTGTCGCTGAAGAACTTCAATGACATCAAGGAAGGCGACCAGCTCGAGGTGTTTGAAGTTACCGAAGTGGCTCGTACGCTGTAATGCAATCTCCCCTCTCCCGCAGGCGGGCGAGGGACAGGGGAGAGGGTGGCCGCGCCTTGGTTCCGCTGGAATGTTCAGTGGTTGATCAAGTTAACTGCAAGGACTGACCTGATGTAGTCGGGGCACCATCTCCCTCTCCCCCACCCCTCTCCCGCTCGCGGGAGGGGGAGTTAACTTCAGGTTCCAAGGTGAACCATCATGGCAAGACACAGCAAATCCATCCCCGCACGCGGCTTGCGCGTGCAAGACCAGATCCAGCGCGATCTGTCCGAAATTATCGCGTTCGAGTTGAAAGACCCGCGCGTCGGCATGATCACCATCACCGAGGTGCAAGTCACGCCCGATTATGCGCATGCCAAGATATTCTTCACGACCCTGCTCGACAACGAGGAAGCCGTGAAGAACACGCTGAAAGGCTTGCAGGCGGCGGCGGGCTTCATGCGCAATGCGTTGGGCAAGCGTCTGCACATCCATACGCTGCCCGAGCTGCATTTTGTGCACGATACCTCGACCATGCGCGGCATGGAAATGTCGAAGCTGATCGACGAAGCCAACGCCACGCGCGCCAAGGACGACGGCGAAACGTGAAGCAACAGCAAACCAAGCGCGTGCGCGTGCCGGTGCACGGCGTGCTGCTGCTCGACAAGGACGCCGGGCTCTCTTCGAACGACGCGCTGATCCGCGCCAAGCGCCTGCTCAATGCGCAAAAAGCCGGCCACACCGGCACGCTCGATCCGTTTGCGACAGGCCTGCTGCCGCTGTGCTTCGGCGAAGCGACCAAGTTCTCGCAGGACCTGCTCGAAGCCGACAAGACCTATGAAACCGTGGTGCATCTCGGCGTGACGACCGAGACGGGCGATATCGAAGGCACGATGCTGGAAACGCGAGAAGTCAATGTCGATGCGGCACAGATCGAAGCGGTATTGCAAACCTTTCGCGGCCCGATTTCGCAGGTGCCGCCCATGCATTCGGCCTTGAAGCGCGACGGCAAGCCGCTCTACGAATATGCGCGTGCCGGCATCACGCTGGAACGCGAGGCGCGGCAGGTGACGATACATCGCCTCGAATTGCTGTCCTATGACGCGCCGCTGCTGCGCTTGCGTGTGACGTGCAGCAAGGGGACTTATATCCGTGTGCTCGGCGAAGATATCGGCCATACGCTGGGCTGCGGCGCGCATTTGCAGGCTTTGCGCCGTACCGGCGTGGGAAGCTTGACGCTGGAAGGCGCGACGACGCTGGAAGCCTTCGGCGCGATGGCCGAGGCCGAGCGGGCTGCGGCGCTGGCGCCTGTCGATGCCTTGCTTTCCACGTTTCCTGCGGTTCATTTGCCCGAAGAGCTGGCTGCGCGTTTTCGCAATGGACAGCGCATCGCCTTGGCCAAGGAAGGCGTGGCAGTTCCCGCTGAAGAGGGCAGGGTGCGGGTCTACCATGCCAACAGCAAGCAATTGCTCGGCACCGCCTTGATGCGAGAATTTGGCCTGCTGGCGCCGGAGCGCCTGGTGGTTTTCACCTAAACGCACCGGTGCAGGGTGTGCGGTTGTATCTACATGCCGATGCCCGCTGTCATCACCAAGTCAAACCAACGCGCTACTCTGGTGCGAAAGCCACCCCGTAAACCATTGAAACAGCGGCAATTTTTGTAATATCTTGCGCCGCAGCATGCTATACTCTCGGGTTACCGATCGCAGTCCCTGAGCTTCATTAAATAAGCCGAACAGAATTCATCATGTCAAACGCCAAACGCGCCATTCGCAATATCGCCATCATCGCCCACGTCGACCACGGCAAGACCACGCTGGTGGACAAGCTGTTGCGCCAGTCCGGCACCTTCCGCGAAAACCAGCAGGTCGAGAACCGCGTCATGGACTCGAACGACCTGGAAAAGGAGCGCGGCATCACGATTCTGGCGAAGAATTGCGCCGTCGAATACGAAGGCACGCACATCAACATCGTCGACACCCCGGGCCACGCCGACTTCGGCGGCGAAGTGGAGCGCGTGCTGTCGATGGTTGACAGCGTGCTGTTGCTCGTCGACGCGCAGGAAGGCCCGATGCCGCAGACGCGTTTCGTCACGCGCAAGGCGCTCGCTCTCGGCTTGCGCCCCATCGTCGTGCTGAACAAGATCGACCGTCCGGGCGCCCGCCCCGAATGGGCCATCAATGCCACCTTCGAACTGTTCGACAAGCTCGGCGCGACCGAAGAGCAACTGGATTTCCCCGTGGTCTATGCCTCGGCGCTGAACGGCTATGCCAGCCTCGACCCGACCGTGCGCGAAGGCGACATGAAGCCGCTGTTCGACGCCATCCTGCAGCACGTGCCGGTGCGCGACGACAATCCTGACGGCCCACTGCAATTGCAGATTTCCTCGCTCGATTATTCGTCCTACGTCGGCAAGATCGGCATCGGCCGCATCACGCGCGGCCGTGTGCGCGGCTTGCAGGACGTGGTGATCGTGGACGGCCCGGAAGGCACGCCGAAGAAGGCGCGCATCAACCAGGTGCTGAACTTCAAGGGCCTGGAGCGCGTGCTGGTCGATGAAGCCGTGGCCGGCGACATCGTGCTGATCAACGGTATCGAAGACCTCAACATCGGCACCACCATCTGCGCGCCGGATGCGGTTGACGCCTTGCCGCTGTTGAAGGTCGACGAGCCGACGCTGACGATGAATTTCATCGTCAACAGCTCGCCCTTGGCCGGCCGCGAAGGCAAGTATGTGACGAGCCGCCAGATCCGCGACCGCCTCGAGCGCGAATTGAAATCCAACGTGGCCTTGCGCGTGGCGCCGACTGAAGACGATACGACGTTTGAAGTCTCGGGCCGCGGCGAGCTGCACTTGACGATTTTGATCGAGAACATGCGCCGCGAAGGCTTCGAACTGGCCGTGTCGCGTCCGCGCGTGGTGTTCAAGATGGTTGACGGCGTGCGCCATGAGCCCTACGAAATGCTGTCGATCGACGTGGAAGAGCAGCACCAGGGCGGCGTGATGGAAGAGCTGGGCCGCCGCCGTGGCGACCTGCAGAACATGGACCCGGACGGCAAGGGCCGTGTCCGCCTCGAATACCGGATTCCGGCTCGCGGCCTGATCGGTTTCCAGGGCGAATTCCTGACGCTGACGCGCGGCACCGGCCTGATGAGCCACGTGTTCGACGAATACGCGCCGGTCGATAATTCCAAGGGCGAATTGGCCAGCCGCCGCAACGGCGTGCTGATCTCGCAAGACGACGGCGCCGCCGTGGCTTACGCGATCTGGAAGCTGCAGGACCGCGGCCGCATGTTCGTCTCGCACAATGATCCTGTGTACGAAGGCATGATCATCGGCATCCATTCGCGCGACAACGATCTGGTCGTCAATCCGATCAAGGGCAAGCAATTGACCAACGTGCGCGCTTCCGGCACGGACGAAGCGGTGCGCCTGGTGCCGCCTATCCAGCTGACGCTGGAATATGCGGTGGAATTCATCGACGACGACGAACTGGTCGAGATTACGCCGAAGAGCATCCGCCTGCGCAAGCGCTTCCTGAAGGAGCATGAGCGCAAGAAGGCGTCGCGCGACGCGGCTTAAGCCGGCTGCGCAAATAACAAACCCGCCGGTGAGCGATCACGGCGGGTTTTGTTTTTCTCCCCTCCCGCACGCAGGCCAGTTGTTACCCGCAAGTATGCGTGACGCCTTGAAACCCCTCTCCCGCAGGCGGGAGAGGGCAGGGGTGAGGGGCGTTGCGATTTGGCTTGCTCTGCCGCAGCACCTTAAGGATGTGCCAAGTGGTCTCCAAATAGGCCAAGCCGGATCGCGCTTCACCTTACCCTCTTCCGCCTGCGGGAGAGGGGAGTGAATAGGCGCGAAGAGACATGGATAAGGTTCGGCTCGCGAGTGAGCGAGGGGGGCTATAACCGGCGCAGCGAAATCAAGAAACCTCGACCTTCGCCGGTCCCTCGCTCATTTCCCCAATCACTGCCGCATCGGCAAAGCCCGAATCGCGGAACAGCTTCAGTACGCTATCCGCCGCCTCGGGCACGCATGAGACTAGCAAGCCGCCCGCCGTCTGCGGATCGGTCAGCAGGGCTTGCCCGACGTCGGTCACGCCGGCCGCCAGCTTCACGTCGTTGCCGTAGGCGGCCCAGTTGCGTTTCGATGCCCCGGTGATGAAACCTTGGGCTGCCAACTCCGCGACACCGGGCAGCAAGGGGATCTGCGGCATCGCCAGGCGGGCTGTCAGCTTGGCGCCGCGCGCCAGTTCCAGCAAGTGGCCCAGCAAGCCAAACCCCGTCACGTCGGTGAGCGCATTGACGCCAGCCATGTCGGCCAGGGCGCGTCCGGGCTTGTTGAGCTTGGTGGTGTTTTCTATCATCACGCGGTAACCCGCCGCGTCGAGCGCATTCTTTTTCAACGCGGCCGACAGCACGCCCACGCCGAGCGGCTTGCCGAGGATGAGTTTGTCGCCCGGCCTGGCATCGGCATTGCGCTTGACCTTCGACGGGTGCACCAGGCCCATCACCACGAGGCCGTAGATGGGCTCGACCGAATCGATGGTATGGCCGCCAGCCACCGGAATGCCGGCTTCGGCGCAGATCGCCTCGCCGCCCTGAATGATCCTGCCGATCACCTCGACCGGCAGCTTGTCGATCGGCATGCCCAGGATGGCCAGCGCCATGATGGGCGTGCCGCCCATGGCATAGACGTCGGAGATGGCATTGGTTGCGGCGATACGGCCGAAATCGTAGGGATCGTCGACGATGGGCATGAAGAAGTCGGTGGTGGCGATCAGCGCCTGCTCGTCGTTCAACTTGTAGACCGCCGCATCGTCGGAGGTGTCTATGCCGACCAGCAATTCCTTCGGCACCGGGAAGCCTTGCGAATTCCGGAGGATGTCGGCCAGCACGCCGGGCGCGATCTTGCAGCCGCAGCCGCCGCCGTGGGAAAAAGAGGTGAGACGGATTTCCGCAATGCTCATGTTGAACTCGATGGTGGTCTTTTCAGGCGGAATTGTATGGTAAATTCGGCTCAACCGCCTGTAGTACGCCGCCTTGTGCACGCCGCCTTATGAAATATCCCGCCGTCCTCCGCTTCGAAGATATCCTGCCCGAGCTTGAAGGCTACGACGCGCTGATCGATGTGCGCAGCCCGGCCGAATTCGCAGAAGACCATATCCCCGGCGCCGTCAATTGTCCCGTGCTCGACAATGCGGAACGCATCCGCGTCGGCACGCTGTACAAAGAAGCCGGCACCTTCGAGGCCAAGAAGGTTGGCGCCGCCATCGTGGCGCGCAATATCGCGCAGCATCTCGATAGCCGATTCGCAGGCCATGGGCGCGACTGGAAACCGTTGGTCTATTGCTGGCGCGGCGGCAACCGCAGCGGCGCCATGGCCCACATCCTGGCCAAGGTGGGCTGGCCTGTGGCGCAGCTCGATGGCGGCTACAAGGAATACCGGCGCCATGTGCTGGCTGCGCTGGAGGAACTGCCCAGGCGTTTCACGTATCGCGTGCTGTGCGGCACCACGGGCTGCGGCAAGAGCCGGCTGTTGCAATCGCTCGCCGCCGCCGGGGCCCAGGTGCTGGACCTGGAGCAGCTCGCGGCCCATCGCGGTTCGCTGCTGGGCCACCTGCCCGGCACGCCGCAGCCGACGCAAAAGGCGTTCGAGAGCAGCCTGTGGCAGGCGCTGCGCCAATTCGACCCGGCACGTCCGGTGTACGTGGAATCGGAAAGCCGGAAGGTGGGCAACCTGCGCGTGCCTGAAGCCCTGATGGAAACGATGCGCGCGTCGGACTGCGTTGCGCTCGCGCTGCCGATGGCGCAGCGGGTGGCGCTGCTGATGCGCGACTACAGCCACTTCGTGGCCGAGCCCGAAGCGCTGAATCGCCAGCTCGACCACCTCGTGCTGCAGCATGGCCGCGAGAAGGTAGGGCTGTGGCAGCAACTGGCCGTCGAAGGCCGCACTGCGGAAATGGTCGAGGCGCTGCTTGCCGATCACTACGATCCAGCCTACCTGCGCTCGATAGACCGCAATTTCACGCGCCATGCACAGGCCTTGCCGCTTGCGCTGACAGGTATCGCCGATGCCGATTTCGACCTGGCCGCGCAGGCTTTGCTGGCGGGGGATCGGGTAAAATAGCCCGCTCTTGCCTCGGTCCTGCCGATTTATTCTTTTGCCAATTGATGTTATGAACACTGTCCGCCAACACCCCGCACGCCACTGGATGCTGCTGCTCTTGATCGCCATCGTCGGGCTGTTCTACGTCAAGTGGTTCCCGTATTACCAAAAAGCCTTCATTGCTGCCGACAAGCACGCCATCGGCGCTTCTATCCTCATGGGCAAGGCGTCCAACGCACCCGATCCCTCGTTCCAGGCCGCGCTGGACTATGCCATCGCCTACGGCAACGCCATCTGGAAAGCCATGGTGCTGGGCCTCTTGCTCGGTTCCGGTGTGCAGGCGCTGCTGCCGCGCCAGTGGGTGGCGCGCGCACTGGGCGGCAGCGGTTTCGGCAGCGTCATGGCCGGCGGCGTGTTGTCCCTGCCCGGCATGATGTGCACCTGCTGCGCCGCGCCCGTGGTGGTGGGCTTGCGTGCGCGCCAGGCTTCGCCCGGTGCCGCGATGGCATTCTGGCTCGGCAATACCGTATTGAACCCGGCCACGCTGGTATTCATGGGCTTCGTGCTCGGCTGGAACTGGACCGCGCTGCGCCTCGTGCTTGGCGTGCTGATGGTGTTCGGCCTGGGCTATCTGATGAACCGCCTGGTCACGCCGCAGGAAGCGCAAGCCGCGCGGCAATGGATGGCGCAAGGCGCGGATGAGGATGAGGGAAGTGTGTTTGCGCGCTGGCTCGGTATCCTGGGCCGCATGTCGATGCGCCTGCTGCCGGAATACATCGTCCTGGTGCTGCTGCTCGGTGCCGTGCGTGCCTATCTGTTCCCGCATATCGGGCCCGACATCGGCAACGGCATGTTGTGGATCGCCGCGTTCGCCGTGGCCGGCGCCTTGTTCGTCATTCCGACCGCAGGCGAAGTGCCTATCATTCAAGCCATGCTGTCGCTGGGCATGGGCGTCGGCCCGGCCGGCGCCTTGCTGATGACCTTGCCGCCCGTGAGCGTGCCTTCGCTTGCCATGCTGTCGAAGTCTTTTTCGAAGAAGATGCTGGCGGCTGTGGTGGCTGCGGTGATTGGATTCGGTGTTGTGGCGGGATTGCTGGCTGCAGCCATATTCTGATTGCGGGTTGGTAGGTTGGGCTTCGCTACGCTCAGCGCCAACCTACGATACGACGTCTACTCAAAAATTCCCATCGTTATAACTGACGCTGCCCGAAGCGCAAGTCGTGGCCTGCCGGTTACCGCTTGAAGTCGACTGGTTGGCCTCCCACGTCACCGCACCGGTAGACGGGTTGTACTTGATGTACTTGTACTGGATCGCCGTCGAGGCAGGCAAGGTGACGGTGCCGCTCCAGGTGGCATTGGCACCGCTGCCCTGGATCGCGAGCGGGAAGGCTTGGGCCGGCGTCCAGTTGCCCAGTGCGCTCTGGTTGCCTGCCACGTAGAGGTTTTGCCCATAGGTGGTGTTGGCGTTCGCAATCGAGAAGGTCACGCTGCAGCCCGAGCCGCTGCCGGAGAGCATCTGTCCGGTATAGATCGCCACGGCCGGAACGGTCGAGCCGCCATTGGCCGGGATGCTGACCGTGGCATAGCCGTTGCTGCCTACGGTGATCGCGTCGCCGGTGCAGGTCGAGCCCGATACCGTGCCGTGCACTACGTTGCAGTAGGTCCCGGCCGGCAAGCCGGTGTAAAGGCTGGCATTCCAGGCCACGCTATCGTTGTTGATCGCGACGAAGCCGACGTTGCCGCGCGAGAAGGCGATCTGGTTGTTCGTACCTTGCACCCAGTTCGACACGTTTTGCCCATGCGTGGCGCTGCGGAACTTCACCATGTTGGAGATGTCGCCCCAGCGGTGGATGAAGTCCCACACGACGTTGATCTGCGCCACGCCGTTGGAATAGGGGCTTGTCGTCGGGCGGTCGGCGCCGGTGCTGGAGAAGCGGTAGCCCGATTGTACGTGGGCCTGGCCGTAGGGACTGGCCAGCATGAAGATATTGGCCAGGTCGTAGCGCTTGGTGCCGTTGGTGTCGTTCACCTGGCCCGAAACGTAGTTGCTGCCGTTGAGCGATTGGGTGGAATCGCGCTCGGTATCCCAGTCGTCGACGAATACGGTGGCGTTTTGCGGCTGGATGAAGCCCCAGGTGCCGCCGTAATTGCCGTAGGTGCCCATCACGCTCGGGATCGACGAGAGCGACAGTCCGTTATTGCCGCGGAAGATGTCGCGCATGGCATAGGTGAATTGGAACTCGTTGATCGTGCCGGTGGCGAAATAATCCGAACGGTTCACGTTGCCGTCGGGGATGACTTCCTGCGTGACCCAGATCGATTCGCCGGCATTGGTGGTCGGGTGGCTGGATTTGACGGCATTGAAGATGGCCTGCAGCGCGGTCGGTTGCTGGTGCTTGGCCGCGTCGATGCGGAAGCCGTCCACGCCCATCGACAGCAGCGTATTCATGTACGCGACGATCACGCTTTGCACGTGCGCGTTCTCGGTCGCCAGGTCGGGCAAGCCGCCGAGGCGGCAAAACATCACGTTGTTGCGGTTGCCCGGGCTGCCATAGTCGCCCGAATCGATATTGCCGTCGGCATTGCTGCATTGGCCCGACGTGGTGTTGTTGTGGAAGTCGCTGCTGGTGAATTGCGGGTAGGTCAGCGAGGCGGAATCCCATGAGGAACCGTCCGTCGCCACGCCGTCGGCCGCGGACGATTGGTCGCCCAATTGATTGGTGACGATGTCGGCATACACGCGTACGCCGGCGGCGTGGCAGGTGTTGATCATGGTCTGCAGCTGCGCCGCCGTGCCCATGCGCGAAGTCAGCGTGCCGTAGTTGATCGGCTGATACACGTCCCACCAGCCGTTGGCGTTTTTCGAGGCGCCCGGCGGCGAAATCTGCACCGCGCCATAACCTTGCGGCCCCAGCCATTGCGTGCACTCGGTGGCGATGTCGTTCCAGCTCCATTCGAACAATTGGACATAGGTGTCGCTGGGATTGAGGTTGGCGGCCGATGCGTTCAGGCATGCGCCACCCAGGCCGAGGGCGAACAGGGCCCCCGGCAAGACTTTTCTTGCAAACATTGGTGTGTCTCCTCCAGAATGAGGTGTGAGTTTTGTGTATTTTGACTACTTTGTAATTACCGATTCGTGCTGGATATGTAAAAAGCACGAGGTAAACCATAGCCGTTGAAATCGACTATGTCAAATAAAACAAGATGCAATTTAAGGTAGTTTGACTACTGTGTGTGGTGTAGTCGCCAATGCAGAAAAGATAAGGGCCCACCCCTGTTGGCGAGGCAGGCCCCTGTTGGGAAGCGCCGTTTATTTACCGGACCATTGCTGCAGGAAAGCGATGAAGCGCTCCGCGTTGTAAGACTTTTCCTGCTCCAGTTCGCCCGCGTTTTCCGACTGCAGCAGCTTGCCGTCGGCACCGAGCACGAACAGGTGCGGGTAACCCTTGATCTTGGGATATTGCGAGAGGAAGGCTTCGTTCGTGTTCTCGTCGCTGTAATTGACCTTGAGCCAGACGTAATCGGCCGCGATGGTGTTGCGGATCATGTCATTGCCCTGCATGAACTTATCCATCCTGAGACACCAGACACACCATTCGCCGCCCACGTCCATGATGATGCGCTTGCCTTGCGCCTTGGCCTGCGACATGGCTTCGGCGAGGTCGTCGGCGGCAACGCGGTCCGGCTCGAACCTGCCGCCCAGTTTGCCCACATACACAGTGGAAGGTGCGGGCGGTTCCGTCGCCGAGAACGCGCTGCCGCACAGCAGCGACAATGTCAGCGCGGCAATGAGAGGTTTGATTGTCATGGTGCGATCAGACGCGGAATGGTGAGGCAGGCAGTGTAGCGCAATCGCTACCAATCTTCCCGCACTGCCTGCACCGCGCTTTGCGCCACCGCGCCGCGCCCGGATGCGAGCGCGGTCAGGATGGACGACGCCAGCAGCGCCAACGCCACGCCGCCGAGCAGGCTCCACGGCATGTGCAACTGCATGCTCCAGTGGAAGGATTGCGGATTGATCACGAACACCAGGATCAAGCTCACGACAGTACCGAGCGCAAAGCCGGCAACGATGCCGATGGCGCTCAGCATGCCGCCTTCGAGCGCCAGCATGGCGAGGATCTGCCGCTTGGTCAGGCCGACATGGCGCAGCATGCCGAACTCCTTGGCGCGCGCAAAGGTCTGGGCCGAGAAGGTCGCGGCGACGCCGAACAGGCCGATTACCATCGCAATCGCTTCGAGCAGATAGGTGACGGCGAAGCTGCGGTCGAAAATCCTCAGGCTCAATTGGCGTATCTCGCCGGCTTGCGAAATATCGAGCAAGCCGCCGAAGGGCAGGGCGCGCGCGGCGGCAATCACTTGCCGGGGCGATGCGCCCGGTGCGAGGCGCAAGGCCATATCGCTCACGTTCAGGTCGCCCGTCGCGGCGCGATAGTCTTGCAGGCGCATCTGGATCGATCCGGTCTGACGCGCATAGTCGCGCCAGGTTCCGGCAACGAAGACGCGATGCACGCTGCCACCGAGAGACAGCGCATGCCATTGCCCGGGCCGCCAGCCGTAGAGGTCCGTCATCGCTTCGGAAATCCAGACCGGAGCGGCATTGGGCTCGGGCAGGGGCAGGCTGTCGCCCACCAGAGGCAGGGTCCGGCCCGGGTCCTTCGCATCGATGGTGCGTGCCAGGACCGCCACGGCCGGCCGGTCCGGCTGCAGGCGCAGGTTGATGGCGCGCATGGCGTTCGCTTGCGCCACGCCGGGCAGCGCGGCGACGGCGGCTTGCTCGTCCGGGTTCAAGCCCGTGGCATCGCCCGAGGAGGAGGTGCGCAGGTAGACGTCCGCAGTCAGTAAGTTTCCCAGCCAGTCATCCACCGATACGCGAAAGCTCGCCACCATGATCGCCATGGCCACCATCAGGCTGAATGAAGACAGCACGCCGCCCAGGGCGATGGCTGCCTGGTTCGGTGTATGGGCCAACCGCGCAAGCGCCAGACTCGTCGCCGGGCCGCGATTTTTTACATATTCGTTGCCGTGTTCGAGCGCGCCGAACACCAGCGCGGCCAAACGCGGCATCAGCATGATGGCGCCGATCAGCAGCAGCGCCACGGCGAGGTAGCCGAATATCGGCAATTGCCCGAGCGCGGGCAGGCGCGTGAAGACGCCGCCCAGCGCCAGGCACAGCAAGCCGGGCCAGGGTGTGGCGAGCTTTTTCAGTGAACCGTCTTCGCTGCCCGATTTCAAGGCGGCAGCCGGTATCGCGCGCGCCGCTTCCCAGGCCGGGCCGAAGCTGCCGGCCAGGGCGATCAGACTGCCCAGGGTGAAGAACAGCGCGGCGGCCGGCCAATCGAATGGCGCGCTGGGCTGCACGCCGGAAAAATAACCGCCGCCGAGATCGCCGCCGAAGACATGCAGCGCCGTCACGGCCATGGCATAGCCGAGCGCGATGCCGAGCAAGGCGCCGATCACGCCGAGCAGCGCGCCTTCGCTGAGGATTT
>DASVYZ010000278.1:0-5045 GCA_036391935.1 Burkholderiaceae bacterium
AGTATTTCGGCAACGAGGAATACGAGGCGGCGCGTTACGATGAGGGCTTGAAACGCTATGAGTCGGCCGCGGTCAAGTCGCAGACTTCGCTGTCGCTGTTGAATACCGGGCAGTCCGCCATCATTGCGATTGCCGTCACGCTGATCCTGTGGCGTGCCACCCAAGGTGTGATCGACCGCACGATGACGCTGGGCGACCTGGTGCTGGTCAATTCCTTCATGATCCAGCTCTACATTCCCCTGAATTTCCTCGGCGTGCTGTACCGCGAGATCAAGCAAAGCCTGGCCGACATGGAGCGGCTGTTTTCCCTGCTCGACCAGAACCGCGAAATTGCCGATGCGCCCGACGCCAAAGCGCTGCAACCGGCCGGGGCGGAAGTGCGCTTCTCGCACGTCGATTTTTCCTACGAGAGCAAGCGCCAGATTTTGTTTGACGTCGATTTCACCATCCCCGCCGGCACCACCACGGCCGTGGTCGGCCACAGCGGCGGCGGCAAATCGACCTTGTCGCGCCTGCTGTTCCGCTTCTATGAAGTCAACGGCGGCGGTATCAGCATAGACGGCCAGGATTTGCGCGACGTGACGCAAGCCTCGTTGCGCAATGCGATCGGCATCGTGCCGCAGGATACCGTGCTGTTCAACGACACGATCGAATACAACATCCGCTACGGCAAGCCCGGCGCGACGCAGGAAGAGGTGATTGCGGCAGCCAAGGCGGCCTATATCCACGACTTCATCGAAAGCCTGCCGGATGGTTATGCCACCATGGTCGGCGAGCGCGGCTTGAAGCTTTCGGGCGGGGAGAAGCAGCGCGTCGCCATCGCGCGCACGGTGCTGAAGAATCCTGCCATCCTGATCTTCGACGAAGCCACCTCGGCGCTTGACTCGAAAGCCGAGCAGGCAATCCAGGCGCAACTGAAGGAAATCGCCAAGGACCGCACCACATTGGTGATCGCGCACCGGCTTTCGACGATTGCCGATGCGGCACAAATCCTGGTGCTGGAACACGGCCGCATCCTCGAGCGCGGCACGCATGGCCAGCTGCTGGCGGCCAATGGCGTCTATGCGCAGATGTGGGAAAGGCAGCAGGCGCGCCCCGATGAAGTGGAAGCGTCGCCGGTTGAAGACGTGGCGTAGTCGTTTGCCGGATTCCCGTCGCCCATGGGCGAGGGAGGTATCGCCGGATCGCACGGGATACGGCTGAATGCCGCCAAAACGACAAGTTGGCCAATTGCAACCCGGATCTGCGCTAAGATAGCCGCATGGAAACCAAGTGGCTGGAAGACTTCATCTCTCTCGCTGAAACGCGCAGTTTCAGCCGTTCGGCGGAATTGCGCCACGTGACGCAGCCGGCGTTTTCGCGCCGCATCCAGTCGCTCGAAGCCTGGCTCGGCGCCGACCTGATCGACCGCACCTCCTACCCCACCAGCCTGACGCCGTCGGGCGAAGTGTTTTACGAGCAGGCGTTGGAAATGCTCGAGCAGGTCAACAATGCACGTGCCATGTTGCGCGGCAAACGGCCCACGGCGCAAACCACGGTCGATTTCGCCATGCCCCATACGCTTTCGCTGACCTATATGCCGAAATGGCTGACGCGGCTCGAAGCCGGTTTCGGCAGCCTGAACACGCGGCTGATCGCGTTGAACGTGCACGACGCCGCCATGGCACTGGTTGAGGGCGGGTGCGACCTGCTGTTGTGCTATCACCATCCGCGCCAGCCGGTGCAGCTCGATTCCAGCCGCTACGATATGCTCTTGCTCGGCAGCGAAGCCCTGCGCCCCTATTCGCGCTGCGACAAGAGCGGCACGCCGGAATACGTGCTGCCCGGCACCGCGCTGGAACCCTTGCCGTTCCTGTCCTATACCAGCAATGCCTATCTCGGCCGCATGGTGGAGATGATCCTGGCCGACGAAAAGAAACCGCTCCATCTGGAAAAGCGTTACGAGACCGACATGGCGGAGGGCTTGAAGATGATGGCGCTCGAAGGCCACGGCATCGCTTTCCTGCCGGAATCCGCCGTGCCGCGCGAAGTCAAGAGCAAGCTGCTCGCGCGCGCCGACAGCAACCAGCCGGGCTGGGAAGTCGAGATGGATATCCGCCTCTATCGCGAACGTCCCAGCGGCAGCCGGCCGGGCAAGCCCATCGTCGCACGCCTGTGGAATTATCTGGCTGAGCAGGTCGAGTCCAGGAACTCGGGCAAGCGCAAGTCCGGTTCCAGGTCCGGCACCAGGTAAGTCTTGCCCGTTTTGCTGCCACTTTCCAATTTATGCATTTCGTGCATAGATAAATGCGCATAAGGCATTGGCCGAAAAAGGCCTCGCTCCCGTACGATGCGACCCCATGAAGACGCGCGCCCTTTTGCCGCCGCGTCACACCAAACATGGAGGTTGTGAAGATGTCAAAGCAACACGAAGTCCCGTCCTACCTGACCCCGAGCGAAATCGGCCCGTGGGGCGTCTATCTTGAACAAGTCGACCGCGTTACGCCCTACCTCGGTTCGCTGGCGCGCTGGGTCGAGACGTTGAAGCGGCCCAAGCGCATCCTCGTGGTCGACGTGCCGATCGAGCGCGACGACGGCACCATTGCCCACTTCGAGGGCTATCGCGTGCAGCACAATACCTCGCGCGGCCCGGGCAAGGGCGGTGTGCGTTTTCACCAGGACGTGACGCTGTCGGAAGTGATGGCGTTGTCGGCGTGGATGACGGTCAAGAACGCAGCAGTCAACGTACCCTACGGCGGCGCCAAGGGCGGCATCCGCGTCGACCCCAAGACGCTCTCGCAGGGCGAGCTGCAGCGCATGACGCGCCGTTATACCAGCGAAATCAATATCATCATCGGCCCCAACAAGGATATCCCCGCGCCCGACGTCAATACCAACGACCAGATCATGGCGTGGATGATGGACACCTATTCCATGAACCAGGGCAGCACGGCCACCGGCGTGGTCACGGGCAAGCCGATTTCTCTGGGCGGCAGCCTGGGCCGGCACGACGCCACCGGGCGCGGCGTATTCGTCGTGGGTTGCGAAGCGGCGGAAAAGCTCGGCATGAACATCCACGGTGCGCGCATCGCGGTGCAGGGTTTCGGCAATGTCGGCGGCGTGGCGGCACGCTTGTTTGCCGAAGCCGGCGCCAAGATCGTCGCGGTGCAAGACCATAGCGGCTCCATCGTCTGCGAAACCGGGCTCGACGTGGCCAGGCTGCAAGCGCACGTGGCGCACAACGGCGGCGTGGCCGGATTCCCCGGCGCGGAACAGATCAAGGACAAGGCCAGGTTCTGGGAAGTCGAGTGCGACATCCTGATTCCGGCCGCACTGGAACAGCAGATCACCGAAGCCAATGCCAACAAGATCCGCGCCAAGCTGATCCTGGAAGGCGCCAACGGCCCGACCACGCCGGCCGCCGACGACATCCTGCACGACCGCGGTGTGCTCGTTGTGCCCGACGTGATCGCCAATGCCGGCGGCGTGACGGTGTCCTACTTCGAATGGGTGCAGGATTTCTCCAGCTTCTTCTGGACGGAAGAGGAAATCAACCAGCGCCTGACGCGCATCATGCGTGAAGCCTTCACGGCAGTGTGGCAGATTGCGCAGGACAAGAAGGTGTCGCTGCGGACTGCGGCCTTTATCGTGGCCTGCACGCGCGTGTTGCAGGCGCGCGAGGTGCGCGGTTTGTATCCGTAAGGTAGCGCGGCCCAGCTGGCGCCGGCCTGCCGCCGACGTCGGTAGATTTACCGATTGTGCCTGGAAGGGCGCGTTGCTAGCCTCCTTGCAAAACCCACTTGTAAGGAGGCAAAGTGAAACGATTCATCCTGACCGCAGCGCTGGCCCTGGCGGCCGGCGCGGCAGCGGCAAATCCGCTGGTGCTGGCCTACTATTCGGGCTACAGCAACAACTACAATTCGCTCGTCAAATACGCGGGCAATTACAGTGCCGTCTCGCTCGACTATTACAACATCACGGCGGCAGGTGTCGTGACGGGCAACGGCGACCCCGCGCCGTCCAACGCCCTTGCGTTTCTGCACGCGAAGAAGGTCCCGGTGTATGCCTGCATTTCCAATGTCGACACCGACTGGAGCCCGGCGATTGCGCATAGTGTGATGACGGGCTATTCCTCGAAGGCTATTGCCAACCTCGTTGCGTTCGCGCGCAACAACCGGTTCGCCGGCATTAACATCGACTTCGAGGCGGTCGGCCAGGGCGACCGCAGCAACTTCGACACGTTCGCCAAGGCGCTCGCCGGCGCCTTGCATGCCAAGGGCTTGAAGCTCATCATCAGCGTTCCGGCATTTTCCGCGACCGACGAAGCCAATCCTTACAACTACGCCTACGATTACCGTTCTCTGGGCGCCTCGGCGGACTACTTGCAGTTGATGACCTATGACGAGGATATTCCGGGCTGGGATCCCGGGCCGGTCGCCGGCTCGGACTGGATGGAAAACGATCTCGACTACGCGACCTCGCTGGTGCCGCCGACCAAGATATTGAACGGGATTCCTTCCTACGGCTACGATTGGCAGAGCGACGATAGCGGCAGCCAGCTGTTTTGGGCGAATACGCCGGCCTTGATCGCCAGATACGGAATCAAGCCGGGCTATGACGGCAACAGCAATAGCGAAACCTTCCAATACAAGGCGAGCGGCGGCAGCGGTATGCATACTGTGTGGACCGAGAATGCCAGGAGCGTGAGCTTGAAAGCCGGCCTGGTGAACGCCTATGGCTTGGGCGGGACCTCGATGTATGCGCTAGGGATGGAAGATGCGAATTTCTGGGCGGCGCTCAAGGCTGGGTTGGCGCAGTAGCGAGCGGGGTAGGGCAGGAGTTGGGCGGTATAATGGAGGATATTCGCTTAAGACCTGTAGGCCGTAATTTCAAGTCGTTTCCGCGGGGCGGCCACCCGCCTGCGCAGAAATGACAGGGAGTGGATTGCGGCAGTTCGGTCTTGGCGCGCACGAATTCATTATCTGCCGGAATCGCCATGACCCAATCCCTCACCATCATCCGCCCCGACGACTGGCACCTGCACCTGCGCGACGGCGCCGCCCTGA
>DASVYZ010000279.1:0-3129 GCA_036391935.1 Burkholderiaceae bacterium
CTGCTGCCGCCCAGGATGTAGAGCGAGAGCGAGAGCGCGATATCGCTGTCGGCCGCATGGAAGTCGGCCACGACTTGCAGCATGGCCGGCATGATCATGTCGTTCGACAGGTAGATGATCAATTCGTACAGGACGAAGAACACCGCGAACGACCAGAGTTGTTTCTTGTTTGCAGACATCATTCGGCGCACGGGAAGATGGTCGGGAGCCGCCGGGCCGGGAGATAAGTGGGAACGCCGGCTCAGGCTGCGTCGTGTTGCATCAGGCGCTTGACTATAGGGTTGTGCAAAGTGGGTGTCAAGTGGTATTAATCTGGATGTATTAGTGGTCTTAATGTCTGCAAGGACATGGGGGAATGGCGGCTACGAGTGGTATTAAATTGCTATCGAACGTATTTCCCGGACTCGGTGCGGCAATATTTCCCCATAGTCAACGGTAAGCAAGACCAAAGTCGCTGTGCTATCGTCTGCGCTTACCTTTTCCCTGTGAGGTTTTCCATGTCGATCCGACTGACATTCGGTCTGGCGATTCCCCTGATGCTCTTGTCCGGCCTGGCCGGCGCTTCCGAGGGTATGTGGACGCTTGATAATTTGCCGGCCAAGAAGATGCGGGCCGAATACGGCTTCGCGCCCGACCAGGCCTGGGTCACCAAGGCCATGCACTCCTCGCTGCGCATCGCCGGAGGCTGCTCGGCGTCCTTCGTTTCGGCCAACGGCTTGGTGATGACGAACCACCATTGCGCTTCCAGCTGCCTGGCGCAGCGTTCGACCGCCGCCAAGGACTTGATCAAGGATGGTTTTCTGGCGGCCAAGCCGGAAGACGAATTGCGCTGCCCCGAAATCGAGTTGAATCGCCTGGAAAACATCAGCGACGTGACCGAGCAGGTGAAGAAAGCCACGGCCGGCCTCGAAGGCAAGGCTTTCCGCGAAGCGCAGAATGCGGTCAAGGCCAAGCTCGAATCGGCTTGCGTGGGCGGGGACAAGAGCAAGCTGCGCTGCGACGTGGTCGACCTGTATCACGGTGGGCGCTACCACCTCTATAAATACCACCGCTTCCAGGATACGCGCCTGGTGTTCGCGCCGGAAAAGGCCATGGCATTCTTCGGCGGCGACCCGGACAACTTCATGTTCCCGCGCTACGACCTCGACTTGACGCTGTTGCGCGCCTATGAAGACGGCAAGCCGGTGCAGCCGGCGGACTACTATCCGTTCTCGAAGAACGGCGCGGCCGAAGGCGAGATGGTGTTCGTGACCGGCCACCCGGGAGCGACCCAGCGCCAGCTGACCGTGGCGCAACTGCAGACCCTCCGCGATATCGGCTTGATCGAAGGCATGGTGCGCGTTGCGGAAATCCGCGGCGTGCTGGAGCAATATTCCAAGACCGGCGCGGAAGCCAGGCGCACGGCCGACCATGACATCTTCGGCATCGAAAACACCTACAAGGCTTACCACGGCCGTCTCGCGACCCTGCTCGATCCGGCGTTCATGGCGCAAAAGGAAAAGGAAGAAGCTGCGTTGCGCAACTATGTGGCCGGCAAGCCTGAACTGGCGAAGAAAGTGGGCGGCGCGTGGGATGCGATTGCCAAGGCACAGGAAACTTATCGCCAGATCGACAAGCCTTTCCTCATGACCGAGCGCGCTTATGGTTTCCAGGGCGATTATTTCCGCTTCGCGCGCATCCTGTTGCGCGGCACGGAAGAACGCGCCAAGCCCAACGCCGAGCGCCTCCCGGAATATGCCGATGCCAAGCTGCCCGAAGTCGAGCAGCGCCTGTTCTCCGATGCTCCCGTTTATCCGGAACTGGAAAAGGTCAAGCTCTCGCTTTCACTGACCAAGCTGCGCGAATGGCTCGGCCCGGACGATGCGCTGGTCAAGCAGGTGCTGGGCAACAAGTCGCCCGATGACTTCGCTGCTGAATTGGTCGCCGGCACCAGGCTCGGCGACCCGGCCGTGCGCAAAGCCTTGTGGCAAGGCGGCAAGGATGCCGTGGCCAAGTCCGACGACCCCTTCGTCAAGCTGGCTGCCTTGGTCGACGTGCCGGCACGCGCCATCCGCAAGCGCTATGAAGCCGAAGTCGAATCGGTCGAGCAAAAGAATGCCGAACTGATCGCCCAGGCACGTTTTGCCCAGCAAGGCACGAGCGCCTATCCTGATGCGACCTTCACGCTGCGTCTGTCTTACGGCGAGGTGAAAGGCTGGCAGGAAGGCGAGCATGCCGTGCCGGCCTTCACCAACTTCGGCGGCGCCTTCGCGCGCGAAACCGGGGCCGACCCCTTTGCCTTGCCGGCTTCCTGGCATGCGGCCAAGGACAAGCTGGGCATGAGCGACCCACTCGATTTCGTCACGACCAACGACATCATCGGTGGCAATTCAGGTAGCCCCATGGTCAACAAGAAGGGCGAAGTGGTCGGCTTGATTTTCGACGGCAACATCGAATCCTTGGGAGGCGCGTTCTGGTATGACGGCCGCGCCAACCGGGCGGTGGCGGTGCACAGCAATGCGATTCTGGAGGCGCTCGGTAAGATTTACGGTGCTCCCCAGATAGCCAATGAACTACGGGGAAAGTAAGTACTGGCTCTGAATCTGTTGCAAAGCCGCCCCGGCCGAAGGAAATTCGGTTGGGGCGGTTTTCTTTGGCAGCAAACTTATTCCAACTAGGGTAGCATTCGATTACTAGGTGCAACGCACCTTTCCTCTTCGTCGCTGGCGCTTGAATATTTCCTCCAGGGAAAAACTCCGACAATAGCGCGGCGGCCTACTTGAATGAACTTGCTTGAAATGGAATCCAAGATGGAATCCCGCTTTGCATCACAGATCGCCAAGTGCGATGGAAACGGCTCTCATGTCTGACACGTTTTCCGAAAAGGACTGGCGCCGCCTGCTGGCAAGCCTGGGTGAAAACCCCGATCGTCCCGGCTTGATCGAAACGCCGTCGCGCGTCGAAAAGGCCTGGAAGCACTGGACTTCGGGCTATGCCCAGGACCCGGCCGAAGTGCTCAAGGCCTTCGAAGACGGCGCCGAGGAATACAACGAGCTGATCGTGGTCAAGGGCATTCCGGTCTATAGCCATTGCGAACACCACCTTGCCCCTTTTTTCGGGACGGCCACGGTCGGCTATCTGCCCAACGGC
>DASVYZ010000280.1:0-2755 GCA_036391935.1 Burkholderiaceae bacterium
GACTTCCTCGGCCGACGCGCATTCGGCTATCCATATCCGGGGCGAGGGATGCGAGCGCAGCCAGGGCACGGTGATTTCGCGCAATTGCCGCAAATGCTCCGGATCGTCGAACAGCCAATCCTTGCGCGCATTCATCTGGCGCAGAAATATCTCGCCCATATCCGCATCGTGCAGGATACGGTCTTGCAAGGCCGAGAATGTGGCAATACCGTGGGCCTGCAGCAGCGCCTCCAGCTTGCCCCGAAGCGGCGCACGCTCGTAGCCCCGGAAATCGAAGCCGAAGCGCTGGTAGACGCATTCCAGCAGCAGGTCGATTTCGAGCTCCTCCCAACCGCGCCGCGATTCCGACACGTAGCCCATTACTGGCGCAGCCAGACCCGCATCAACGACAGCAATTGCGCAACGTCGACCGGCTTGGTGATGTAGTCCGATGCGCCGGCGGCAATGCACTTGTCTCGGTCGCCCTTCATGGCCTTGGCCGTCAGCGTAATGATGGGCAGCGACTTGAACTTCGGCACGCGCCGGATCGCGCGCATGGTGTCGTAGCCATCCATCTCCGGCATCATGATGTCCATCAGCACGATCTCGATGGCCGGATCGCGCTCCAGCACTTCGATCCCGTCCTTGCCGTTCTCCGCGAACACCACTTGCATCTGTTGCCGCTCAAGCAGCGTGGAGAGGGCGAAGATGTTGCGCAAGTCGTCGTCGACGATCAGCACTTTGTGCCCCGCCAGGCCGCCATCCTCGACATGGATCTGTTCCAGCATGCGCCGCTGCACGTCGGGCAGGCTGGCCGGCGAACGATGCAGAAATAGCGCCGTCTCATCGAGCAGACGCTCGGGCGAGCGCGCATCCTTCATGACAATGGTGTTGGCCAGGCGTTTCAAGCGCGTCACTTCCTTGCGGTTCAAGTCCTTGGCGGTGTAAATGACGACGGGCAGATCGAGCAGGCTGGAGTCCTTGCCCATCTGTTCCAGCAGATCGAAGCCGGAAACGTCCGGCAAGGAGAGGTCGAGCACCATGCAATCAAAGCTTTCGGCTTTCAAGGCCTCCATCGCCTGGGCGCCGTTTTCCACGGCCACGATACGCACGTCCTTATCGCCTATCAGCTCGACGATCGCCTCACGCTGCATCCGATCGTCTTCGACCACCAGAAGGCTGCGCTTGCCGGCCGCCATGAATTTCTGGATGCGCGCGAACTCTTCCTGCAGGCGCTCGCGCGTGAGGGGCTTCTTCAGGTAAGAGATCGCTCCCTGGCGCAAGGCACGCTCGCGCTCGGCCAGGTTGGTCATGACGTGCACCGGGATGTGACGCGTGGCAGGGTCGCGCTTCAAGCGGTCCAGCACGGTGAAGCCGTCGATGTCGGGCAGGTCGATGTCGAGCAGGATGGCAGTCGGCATGTAGTCGCGCGCCAGGCTCAAGGCCGAATCGCCTTGCGCGGTGACGACACCCTTGAAATTCTTTTCGCGCGCGTATTCGAGCACGATGCGGGCGAAGCGCGCATCGTCTTCGACGATCAGCACCGAGGGTTCGCCCGGGGCAATGAGCGAGCGGTCGTCCAGGCCCGGATCGAACCCGGTCGGCGGTTCCAGTGCGTGCCCCGGCTGTGCCGGCGCCGCCGCCGCGCCGCTATTCAAGGGAGCCCGGTAAACCTGTTCCGCGGCCTCATCCGATTCGGTGAAGCTGACTGTTTCATACATCGAGCGCGGCGGGCCCATCTCGAAATTGACCGAACCGGTGCGGTTTTGCGGCAGAAACAGCGTGAAAGTGCTGCCGACGCCGACCACGCTCTCGACGCGGATTTCGCCGCCCAAAAGGCGCGCCAGCTCGCGGCTGATCGACAAGCCCAGGCCCGTGCCGCCATACTTGCGCGCCGTGCTGCCGTCGGCTTGCTGGAACGCTTCGAAGATCAGTTGCAGCTTGTCCCCGGCAATACCGACACCGGTGTCGGTTACGGCAAAGGCCAGCACGTGTTCGGCAACCGCCAGCGTCGGGTGATCGGGCGTCCAGCCACTCGCGACGGGTTCGATGCGCAAGGACACGCGTCCGCGCGCGGTGAACTTGAAGGCGTTGGCCAGCAGGTTTTTCAGCACTTGCTGCAGGCGCGTCGTATCGGTCACCACAGCCGCCGGCAGGCCTTCGGCCAGATCGACCGAGAAGTCCAGCCGCTTGGCTTCGGCCATATGGCGGAAGGTGCGCTCGACATAGTTGCGCAGATTCTGGAAGCGGTACTCCGACACTTCCAGGGTCACCGTGCCGGACTCGATCTTGGACAAGTCGAGAATGTCGTTGATCAGGGTCAGCAAGTCGCTGCCCGAGCCGTGTATGGTCTTGGCGAATTCGACCTGGCGCTCCGACAGGTTGCCGTCGGGGTTGTCGCCGAGCTGCTGCGCCAGGATCAGCAGGCTGTTCAAGGGCGTGCGCAATTCATGCGACATATTGGCCAGGAATTCCGACTTGTACTTGGAAGACAAGGCCAACTGCGTGGCTTTTTCTTCGAGCGCCAGCTTGGCCTGCTCCACTTCGCGGTTCTTGCGCTCCACTTCGTTGTTCTGCTCCGACAGCAATCGCGCCTTTTCCGCCAGTTCCTGATTGGTTTGCTGCAGTTCCTGCGCCAGCGATTGCGATTGCGTCAGCAAGCTCTCGGTGCGGCTGTTGGCTTCGATCGTGTTCAACACCACCCCGATGGTTTCCATCAACTGGTCGAGAAAGGACAGGTGAGTCTCGGTGAAGCGGTCGAGCGAAGCAATTTCCA
>DASVYZ010000281.1:0-3127 GCA_036391935.1 Burkholderiaceae bacterium
CTCGCCGCCAGAGGTATAGCCTGCCAGCGATTTGCGCCTTTCCTTCAGGCGCGGGAAGTAGTGGTAGATCTTTTCCAGCTCGTTGCGCCGCTCGGCCGGACCGAGGCTGCGGGTATAGGCGCCGGTCAGCAGATTGTCTTCGATGGAAAGATGGGCGAAGCAATGGCGCCCTTCCATCACCTGGATCACGCCCCGCTTCACCAGATCGTTCGGCGTCGATTTTTCCACGCGCTGCCCACGCCAGCTGATGCTGCCCTTGGTCACGTCGCCGCGCTCGGCCGCCAACAAATTGGAGATGGCTTTCAGCGTCGTGCTCTTGCCCGCGCCATTGGCGCCGAGCAGGGCCACGATCTTTCCTTCCGGCACGGCCAGCGACACCCCCTTGAGCACGAGGATGACGTGATCGTAAATCACCTCGATGTTGTTGACTTCCAGGCCGCTCATGACGCTTCCCTTATTTCATGCACGCCGGTGTGATGCCTTTTTCCTTGGCATATTTCTGCGCATTGGCCATGAACAAGGGGTGGATCAAGCCCTTGTTGCCCTCGATCCAGTCGGGCGTGACGATGTTCCACTTCGCGCCATCCCATTGCTGAATCTTCACCATGCCGGAACCTTCGTGGTTGCTGCATGAAGTCTTGATCTCGGGCAGCAGGCCGGTCGCACCGAGTTGGCCGATGCGCGCATTGTTGATATTGAGGTTTTCCAGGGCCCAGCGCATCTGCTCGCCGCTGACCACCTTGCCCTTGCCATACTTGGCTTGCGCCGTGCGGATTGCCTCGACCATGGCCACGGCCACCGACACGCCGCGGTTGTACAAGACGGTGCCGACCTTGCTCTTGTCTTGCATATTGCCCTTGCCGGCGCCGTACACCACCTTTTCGATGTCGGCGATCAAGGGCACGCCGGTGCCGGCGACGTTCCATGTCGCGCTCATATAGCCCTTGGCGGCTTCGCCGGCCGGCACGGTATCTTCTTCCGACCCGGCCCACCAGGAACCGACCATGCGGTCGCGCGGAAAGCCGACCTTTTGCGCCGCCTTCAAGGCCGTCTGGTTCATCACACCCCAGCCCCAGAAGATCACGTAATCCGGGTTTTCCTGGCGGATGCGCAGCCATTGCGCGCCCTGCTCATTGCCTGGGTGCGCCACGGGAATTTCCACCAGCTTGAACTTGCCGATGGCGCTTTCGGCTTCCAGTGCGGTGATCGGTTCCTTGCCATAGGCCGAATCGTGATAGAGGTAGACGATCTTCTTGCCGGCCAGCGAACCGCCATTCTTCGACGCCAGGTATTTGACGATGGCCGAAGCCTGCATCTGGTAAGTCGTCACCAGCGGAAAGGCCCAGGGAAACACCGAACCGTCCACCGCATCGGTGCGGCCGTAGCCGACCATCATCAAGGGTACCTTGTCCTCGGCGGACTTGTCGATCAAGGCATAGGCCACGCCGGTCGCCATCACGTTGTAAGCCGTGCCCTTGGTCACCGGGTCCCTGGTCTTCAGGCGCTCATAGCATTCCACGCCCTTGGCGTTGTTGTATTCGGTCTCGCATTCTTCCCACGTCAGCTTGACGCCGTTGACGCCGCCTTCCTTCAAGTTGACGTAGCTCAGGTAATCGATGAAGCCGCCATAAAAGGCTTGGCCGTTCGCGCCGTAAGGGCCGACGCGGTAGTCGGCCAGTGCGATGAATTGATCGCCGGCCCGGGCCGGCATGGCGGCAAACGCGGCCAGCGCCGTGGCACAGCATAGGAGGGCTTTTTGCAGCGGTTTCATGATGTCGTCTCCAGGTTTTATTTGTGATTGAGTCAGTGAGGGAAAGGCCACAGGCGCAACTTCTCCTTGCCGATTTGCCACAGGCGCGCCAGCCCGTGCGGTTCTGCGATAAGAAAGAAAATGATCAGTCCGCCGAACAGCATGGACTGGATATGCGAAATCGATTCGCTGCGCACGGACAGGTGCAGCAGCGCCGCCAGCGGCGGCAGAAACATATCGAGAAAGATCGGCAGGAGCAGGATAAAGGCCGAGCCAAGGAAGGCGCCCATGATGCTGCCCGTACCGCCGATGATGATCATGAACAGGATGCGCAAGGACAGGTCGAGCGAAAAGCCGTCCGGCTCGACCGAGCCGAGGTAGCAGAACGCATACAGCGCCCCCGCCACGCCGCAATAGAACGAACTGACGGCAAACGCCAGCAGCTTGGTCTTCATCAAGGGAATGCCGATCACCTCGGCCGCCACATCCATGTCGCGCACCGCCATCCAGGCGCGGCCTGAGGAAGAGCGCACGAGGTTCTTGGCCGCCAGGGCCAGGAGCGAGACGATGGCCAGCACCAGCAGGTAATTCTTCACGGGAGTGTCGAACGCGTAGCCGAAGATGACGACTTTTTGCGCACTGATCACGCCCGACGAGGAATTGTTGGAAAACCAGGCGAACTTGGTCAATACCCACACCACGAAAAACTGCGCCGCCAGCGTCGCGACGGCGAGGTAAAAGCCCTTGATGCGCAAGGAGGGCAGTCCGAACAGCACACCCACCGCAGCCGAACACAGGCCGGCCAGCGCGAATGAGGCGA
Source organism: Burkholderiaceae bacterium (assembly GCA_036391935.1). Classification (GTDB taxonomy): domain Bacteria; phylum Pseudomonadota; class Gammaproteobacteria; order Burkholderiales; family Burkholderiaceae_D; genus PKWO01. The sequence continues at coordinate 2,571 of DASVYZ010000281.1, forward strand.
GGATGGGAATGCCCTCGATGCGCAACTGGAAGTTATAAGCCGCATAGGCGCCCACGGCCATGAAGGCGGCGGAGCCGAGCGAGAGCTGGCCGGCGTAGCCTGTCAGCAGGTTCAAGCCGAGCGCGGCCAGCGACAGCACGAGGAAGGGGATCAGGATGGCGGTGAACCAGTATTCGCTGCCGATCATGGGTACGATGACGAAGGCCAGGACCAGCAGCATTGCCATGGCGATGCGGTCCTGCCGGATCGGGAAGATCTGGCCATCGGCAATGTAGCTCGTCTTGAATTGTCCGGCTTCGCGGTAGAACATGTTTATTCCGTCTCTAGTTCAGTCATTGCATCTGGAACCAACACTCCCTTTGCCCGCGGGCGAGAGAGGGGCGGGGGTGAGGGAGGCCATGATTCGACTACATCCGAAAGCCCCCATCATTACCCTCACAATTTTCTTCTTTCGTCTCGCGGAGGTAGCCAAAGCGCTACATCCCTCACCCCTGCCCCTCTCTCGCCCGCGGGCGAGGGGTCCCAAGGCTCGCTTGCAATTGCGGGGAAGATTAGCC
>DASVYZ010000282.1:0-5094 GCA_036391935.1 Burkholderiaceae bacterium
GACGCGCATCCTGTCCAAGCTCGGCGTGGACAATGTCGCCGACCTGGTCAGGATCAGCTTGGCGCATCAGGGTCAGGACTTGCCATAAACCACGGCGAGGCGCGAGTTCGCGCTTGACGAGATACGGCGCCGGAAAGCAACAAGAGACGGCTGGAGGCGACGAAAGACGCAGATAGCTCGCACCGGTCCGCGTGAGCGGACCGGCACGGCTTCTTCTCTCTCTCCTACTCTCTATATTCCTTGACGAGGTCCAGCAAGGGACCAAGATGTCTTTCGTAGTGCTTCCAGCGAGCCACGGAAGTCTTGTAGATCGGCTTGCGCACCTGGGCCAGGCTGGCCGTCTTGACGCGCCGTTTGTTGTTGTGAAATTTCAAGCAAGCCTCATGCCAAGGCAAGCCCACGTGCGCGAGCACGCGGCGCGCCTGGCCTTCGATGTCGTCCACCATGTCTTCGTAGCGCAAGTCGAGGATGGTTCCCGGCGGCAGCACTTCGCGCCAATGGCGCATCAGCTTGATGTAGCGCGCATAGTAGCGGCCCAGCGTGCCCAGGTCATAGGCAAAACGCACGTTTTGCTTGTTGAACAGCCGCGAATAGCACGAGAAGCAGGAATCCATCGGATCGCGCATCGCGTGGATGATTCTGGCCTGCGGCAGCATCAGGTGGATCATGCCGATGTAGAAGAAGTTCGAGGGCATCTTGTCGGTGATGTAGGACGCCTCGGGCGCATTGCGCCATACCTGTTCGACATATTGCTCGCCCAGGCGGCGGAAATCCTCGTCCGAGAAGGCGGCCACGGCCGTGGGATACTGCAGCGGATCGGCCCCGGGCATGGCACGGTTCACGATTTCGTGCAGATCCTTCAGCTCGCCGGCACCGAACACGCCGCCGGGGTGGGTCGACAAAATCTGCTCCAGGAGCGTCGTGCCCGAGCGCGGCATGCCGACAATGAAGATCGGCGCGCGGCCGCCATGCGTCGGCCTCGGATGCGCTGCGAAGAATTCCCGCGAAAACACCGTTTTCATCTTTTCCAGCACGGCATCGTCCTGGGCTTCATCCCATGCAAGCAGGCCATGCTTCAAGCAGTTGCCTTGCTCATATGCGGCAAACGACTCGTCGTAGCGCTCGACGTCTTCATAGGCCTTGCCGATAGCGAACCAGTAGCGGATGCGCGACTCCACCGGCAAGTCTTCCAGCTGCGGCCGCTGCCGTTCCATCAGCGCCAGATGCGGATCGCCTTCCGTATAAGTCTTCAAGACCGACAGGCCGAAATGCGGCTCGACGAAATCGGGTTTCAGCGCAATGGCCTGCTCCAGCGCTTCCTGCGCCTCTTCCAGCCTGCCTTCGGATTTCAATGTGTTGCCCAGATTGCTGAAGGCTTCGGGAAAATCGGGCTTGCACTTGATCGCCGCGCGATAGCAGGCTTCCGCTTCGGCCGTCTGCTCCTGGTCTTGCAGCGCGTTGCCGAGATTGTTGTGCGCGGTGGCGTAATCGGGGCGCAAGGCAAGCGCCTTGCGGAAACTCGATTCCGCCTCGGCAAAGCGGCCCTGCTTCTTGAGCGAGACGCCAAGATGGCTGTACGCTTCGACGAATTCGGGATTGAGATACAAGGCCTGGCGATAGCAGACTTCGGCGTCTTCGGCGCGTTTTTGCGACATCAGACTATCGCCGAGGTGAAAATAGGCCTCGGTGCAATCGGGTTTGAACTCGATCACCTGGCGATAGGCGATCTCGGCTTCGGCATGCTTTTCCAGTTCACGCAGGACATTGCCGAGCCCATGATGCGCTTCGCAAAATCCCGGCTCGATATCGATGGCCGCCCGGTACGCACCTTCCGCTTCCGCATGCCGGCCGTCGGCAAGCAAGACATTTCCCAGATTGTAGTGTGCATGCGCATTGCCGCCATCGAGTTGCACGGCATGGCGAAAACTCGCTTCAGCCTCGGCCAAGCGGCCCTGGCTGTTCAAGACCACCCCGAGATTGAGATGTGCCGAGGCGAAGGCCGGTTGGCTCGCAATGGTCTCGCGATAACTGGTTTCCGCCTCGGCGAATTTTCCCTGTTCCTGCAAGGCGAGGCCGAGATTGTAGCGGGCTTGAATGTAGCCGGGGTTGGCCGACAGCGCACGACGATAGCTCTGCTCCGCGTGGCCCGCGCTGCCCTGCTGCAGGTAGGTGTTGCCGACGTTGTATTGCACATCCGCGTCCCCGGGCAGCAAATCCGCCGCGCGTAGCTGGGCGGTCAGCGCCTCGGCATGGCGCGCCTGCTTCTTCAATATCGCGCCGAGCAGCATCCACCCCATTGCATACAGGGGATGGAGCGCCAGCATGGATTGGGTCAGCACTTCGGCATCCCCATAGCGCTGCTGCGCGAAGATCGCCAGCACCTGGTCGATTTCCGCCTGCGACGGCTGGTTCCGCCTATTGACGATTTGCCTGGGCGATTGCACGCCTTGCGGATACATCCAGATTCTCTTCGAAACCGTATTGTTTTTGACGATGGGAGGGCATGCCGCCGCATGCCTTCCCGTTTCGCTTCAGTTCGGCAAATCCCGGCCTCAGAAGCCGGAATGGGCGCTGATGAAGCGATACAGATTGCCGACGTCGATACTGCCGAAACCCGTCGTATAGTCCCATCCCGTCTTGGCCGAGTAGCCGCCGTTCGAGCCCGAAGTGATGTCATGGAACAGCGTTGACTCGTTGGCCGCGCCGTATTTGTAGATGGCGCTGGCCGGAAAAGCCAGGCTATTCGAATGCGCCGACTGGATGCGGGCCCAGAAGCCGACGAAGATCGGCGTAGCCAGGCTGGTGCCGCCCCATTGCGCGGACGCACCGTTGACGATGCAGATGGCTCCCGAGCTCGGATCGCCGGCGAAGGCGATATCGGGCACGCCGCGCTTGGTGGAACTGCCGAGAACACCGGACGACTTCTGCCAGGTCGGCGCCGTTTCGGTCGCGCTCACCCCTCCACCGCTACCGCCCGTGCCGCTGCGCGAGCAACCGGAGGGCGTGGTACAGGTCCAGACGGTTTCCGAGGCCCAGGCGCCGGCCGGGGTCGTCAAGACTTTCGTGCCGCCGACGGCGATGACGTAGGGCGAAACTGCGGGGTAGCTTTGCTTGCTCGTCTTGCCGCCGCACTCATACGAACCGGTATCGCCGCTGGCCACGGCGAAGGTCTGGCCTTGCGCAACACCGGCCTGGAAAATCTGGTCGTCGCTGGCCTCCGCGCCGTCGCTCTTGGCACTGGATTCGCATTCGCCGAGCGAAACGTTGATCACCTTGGCCTTGTTGTCCGACACGGCGCGGTTGAACATCGAGGTCATGTCGGCATCGGTCAGTGCGACCGCGTTATAGAAGATCATCGACTTGACGGCGCCGCCGGCCGCGCCCAGCGAATCCTGGCTGTCGATATCCCACTCGGTGGGGCCGGACGACGTGGAAACACCCGTGCCGCCGACGTTGACCGTGCTCGTCGCAGGCATCGCCAGATTCTGCTTCTTGACGAAGGCGGCCAAGTCCGCCATCGTTTGCTTCAAGCTGCCGGCGGTAATGATGCCGATGGAAGTATCGGCGGCAGTGGGCAGGCCGGTCGCGTTATAGATGGTCGGCCATGCGGTGGGATTATGGCCTACCGCGCTGCCGGTGGCCTCCTTCACGGCGGTGTTGCGCATGTCGCTCTTGACCATCATGCGATGCATGCGATGCATGGTCTGCAAGCCGTGCACGGACAGGATGATGTTGCCCAGCTCTTCCGGCACGACCGGGTCGTTGGTGTTGGCGTAGGAACGTACACCGTCTTTCACGAAATGCCGCATCTCGACACCGAAAGCATCGCGCGCGGTACCGGAGGTGCCGTCGGCCGTCACCAGCATGTTGTTTTCGGCCACGTCGATATTCACGAAGCCGCTTTTCCTCAGATGGGCGACGACGGCGTCGACCTGATCCTGAGTCGGCGCAAATTGGCGCTTGAACTCTTCACTGGACAATACTCGCGACGACTGGCCCGCAGCGATTGCCGCGGTCAACTCATCGAGCGCAGGCTTGTTGCGCACCTGCAGGGTCACGGCGATATGGATGGATTCGCCTGCCTGCATCGTTTCGGCCGGCACCGCATCGGTGAAATCCGGGGTGCGGGTGCGCGTCTGCACCATTGTAGCAGCCGAAGCCTGGCTGCCGACGCCGAAAGCCGCGGCCAACATTGCAGCAATGGGAAGCATCTTTGCGTTGGAACGAAACTTCATGGTTAACTCCGCCGATAATAATTATTGATATGCGTCTCGCCGGCCCTGCCTTTGGAAGCGACATCAAGAGCGAGAGAGTTTTCCCGCGAACTGCCGCTTCGATGCCGCTCCCGCGTCCGAACTACGGACGCGGGGCAAAGCATGTCGACGACAGGCCGGAAACTTCGAGGAAATCAAGATTGACTTCCCGCAAAGCGCCGGCAGCGAGCCAGGGTGCAACAAGAATGACGAGAGGAATTGGCTGCCTGAAGCAATCGAACTATGGGTGAAACCATGTGCTCTCCTTGGAACTTCCTCAAGTCGCCGTCTATCGAGCGTTTTGCATGAAAACACTCCCGCGGCATTTTTGTATAACAACATGTCAGTGTCGTAGGCTTTCACTCCGCACAATCAGCGCCGACATGGCGACTGATAGCAAACGGCGTGCCAAGCCTTGAAAAAACATCAATTCAAGTTTGCGCTCTCCGCGAACCTAGTCCCAGCGCGGCCGGCAGTGAATTTCCGTACCGCATTTCCAAGAAGCAATGCCGCGTTTTTTCGCATAAGTGAGAAAGCGGCAATCCGGGTTTCGCAAATTTGCGAAAAACGACGCGCAATGTGTCCGCCATGTGCCCGATATGTGCTTCCGGGAAACACGGCATTCGTCACAAGACGATGTCTCCAGGGAATTCTTTTGTGATAGTGTTCCTGTGAAATGCAGGGTGGGAACGTGCGTGGCGCCCGTCATGAAATATGTGGAATGGCAATATGAAGAAATTCGTCCTGGACGCCGAAGTCGCGCAACTGGAAAGCCGGCTTCAACAAACCGATGCACAAGAGCGGCTGGCCGTGCTGTTGCCGTTGGCTTGGCATTTACGCG
>DASVYZ010000283.1:0-3433 GCA_036391935.1 Burkholderiaceae bacterium
CGAAGTAAGTGACGTAAAGTTCTTGAACTGCACTATCGTAATTTGCAGACGAAGTCATTCCCTATCCCTGAGTATTTTTATTAAGTAAGTTTTTATTAAGTAATCCGCACCGGCCAACAACTGGCTGACGATTGAAAAAAACTTTCAGATATTACTCAAATTAGGCGTCCATTTGGAAATTTTTTAACTTTCGGTCCCTGGCATTTGCCGCAAGGTGCTTCCAGTAGGCCGCACAATTTTACCCGGGTATTATTGACAAGTTATTTTTACCCGGGTAATATTTGTCCCATATTCATCTCACGGGACAAAGCGATGGACCAACTCACTCCCTATAGCGGGTTTCACGGCGTCAGCCATATCGCCAGCGGCAGCCTGGGCCAAGTCGCCCGCACAGTCAAAGCCTTGTTTGACGACGCCCACGGCGGCGGCGCGCTGATTTTCGACAATGCTACCGGCCGCCTGGTCGATGTCGACTTTCGCGGCAGCGAAACCGAGGTGCTGGCTCGCCTGCCGGTCCAAGCGCAAGCCGAGCCGGCAGCCTTGCCCGAGGATGCGCCGCGCGGCCCGGGACGGCCCAAGCTCGGCGTGGTGGCCAAGGAAGTCACGCTCTTGCCGCGTCATTGGGAATGGCTGGCGGCCCAGCCCGGTGGCGCTTCCGTTGCCTTGCGCAAGCTGGTCGAGGAAGCCCGCCGCGCATCGGCGGAGCACGACAAGACTCGTCTCGCACAAGAACGCGCTTATCGCTTCATGTCGGCCATGCTGGCAAACGAAGCGGGGCTGGAAGAGGCGCAACGCGCACTGTTCGCCGGAAAGCGTGCGCCGTTCCAGTTGTTGAGCGAGTCCTGGCCAGCCGATTTGCGCGAACACGTGCGGCGCCTTGCGGCCGATGCGTTTGCCGCCGAGGGGGCAGACTCGTGAATCCGGTCTCCAAGACGGCTTACCTAACCTGCGGCGCACGCGCCGAAGACGCGGCCAAGCCCAAACCGGTTTGCGGCGACCGCTATGCCGAGCGCTTTCTGGCCGGCGCGGGTGAAGCGGTCTACCGCCAATTCAAGAAGGAAGCCGGCCCTGCGGCCAGTATCGTGGCGCGTCATCGCCTGATCGACGATTTGCTGCGCGAACGCATCGCCGGCAACCCCGATACGGCGGTCGTCATCGTCGGCGCCGGCTTCGACAGCCGCGCCTTCCGCATTGATGGCGGGCGCTGGATAGAGATCGATGAAGCACCTGTCATCGAGCACAAGAACATGGTCTTGCCGGCAGGGGATTGCCGCAATCCCTTGCGCCGCATCGCCATCGACTTCGCGCAGGAAGCCCTGATCGACAAGCTGCCGCCGTTTGCCGCGACGACACCCGTCGTGGTGGTCATGGAGGGGATTTTCTTTTATCTCGACGAGAATCAGCGCTGCGCCACGCTGGCCGCATTGCGCCGGGCCTACCCACGCCACAGCCTGATCTGCGACTTGAGTACGCGCCTCTTCATGGAACGCTACGGCAAGTCGCTGGCGCGGCGCATCGAGGCATTGGGTGCAAAACTGGTCCCGCTGCCGGAAGACCCGGCGGCCCACTTCCTCGCAACCGGCTATCGCCTCGAAGCGCGCTATTCCATCGTGGAGAAAATGCTCGCTTATGCCGGCACCTGGATTTCCGCATTGACTTCATGGTTTCTGCCGCGCGCAATCCGGGAAGGTTTGGCCCTGCATGTATTTCGCCTGGTTCCGGGAATGGATGAAACAAACATTGCCGGAGAGCAACGCTAATATTCCCGCCAATGCCGCAAGCCGTGCAATTCGCTTGCCCCCTGGGCGATCTATTAGTTATGATTTTGCGCAAAACTAATAAATCGCTACGCAAGCCCATATTAATTGGGCCGGCTTCATCAAGGAGCCCATTCAATATGGTCAGGGCGAAGAGCGGCGACAACGCCATGGCCTCCTTGAAATGGGTTCCAGCAAGGGGATTGTCATGGCTCAACGTTATGCCGCCGGCCTGGCAGCCGCAGCCCTATTGGCAGGACTGCCATCGGCCGCGTTTGCCGGAGTCTATAAATGCGTGGGCCCGGATGGCGGCTCCACGTTCTCAGACAAGCCTTGCCCCGTCAATGGGAACCAGAAGCAAGCCGTCATCGGCTCGGATTCGGCGCTGTCGAGCGCCATGGCGCGCGACCGCCGGATTGGAGAAAGCTGCTCCGACATGTCCGACCGTTCGCGCCGCTGCAATGTCAACATCCATCGCACGATACTGACCCATTTCCAGGAAAGCTGCTATGGTCCGCAGCATCGCTACGAAATAGAGAACAGCAGGGAATTGGCAAAGCAGCACCGCGGCCAGCCGATAGACTGGGATCATGATCCCCGCTATCACCAGAAGACCGGTGCCGAATTGAAGTGCGATGTGCTCGTGACCGATATGTGGCAATTCGTCAAAGACAATTTCCAAAGGGATTTGACCGAACAGGAAATCAAGGCGGTCGATTATCAGGTTCAAGCTACGGAAACGAATCAGCCCGCCGACGCCAGGCAAAAAAATGGCCAGAAACCGGCGACCATTCAGATCATCAAGACAAGCCAATAATACTGGAACCTAGTCGCGATTCAGCAGGAAACCGCTCTCAAGGCTCGCTGCCTGCGCCCGTACCAATTGCGCCGCCGCCCATTGCGCCAACTCCTCCGGCGACTTCTTCAAGAAATGTCCGTTGGCCGCGCGGAATGAACTGCCCGCATTGAGCAGAGGCGGCAAATCGGCCAGCGCTATTTTCTGCCGCTCCAGCAGCAGGAACTTCAGCATCACCTTGACCGCATTTTGGGCATTGCGCGCGGGATCGGCGGCGAGGTAGTCGACGCGCGAATACGCGGCGGCAAGCGCCTTTTGCACATCGGAGAACGGCGCCCCATGGCCGGGAATGACGAGCCGCACATCGAGATCGGCGATCAAATCCAGCGTGGCACGCTGTTCGGCAAAGCCCGATTCGCCATCAAGTTCGGGGAAGATCACGCCGAAGCCGTTTTCCCACAAGGCATCGGCCGAGATCAGGATGCCGTGTGCCGCGCAATACAGGATCAGCGAATGCGGATCATGGCCTGGCGCTGCAAGTGCCTGCCAGCGCAAGCCGCCCAGGAGCAATTCGTCGCCCGGCGCCAAGGTGCCGTCGAAACCGAAACGCTCGCATTGCTGGCCAGTGGCATTGAACGACAGCGCATCCATGTCCCAGTTGCGCACCTTGTCCGCCTCGGACACGGGGATCAGCGTGCGGCTGGCGTATGCCTTTTGCAGGATGGCATTGCCGCCGCAATGGTCGGAATGGAGGTGGGTGTTGACGATCAAATCGAGCGGGCGGCCGCGCAATGCATGGCGCACCAGGGCCAGCGTCTGCCCGGCATGGATCAGGTAGCCGGTGTCGACGATGGCCGCCCCTTCTTCGCCGATGAAGAGC
>DASVYZ010000284.1:0-4694 GCA_036391935.1 Burkholderiaceae bacterium
GAGCGGGTCGAGTCATAAGGGATGAACAAAAAACAGGGGAGCCGAAGCCCCCCTATTATGCCGGCTCAAGCCCGATCAATGTGCGCGGGTATGCACCTGGATCAGCGGTTCGGTCGACGCCGGCGGCATGGGCTTGCGTTCGCGCGGTACGCGCGGCGCCACGACGATGGCGGCGGCGGCTTCCTGCGCAGCGCGATGCTTGGCCGGGTCGGTCTTGGCCAGCGTCAGGCCGGCAGCGGCCAGGACGGCGCCCAAGTCGACCGGGGCCGCTTGCGGTTTGGCGACGACGATAGGCGCCGCCGGCTGCGGTGCCACGGGCGCGGCCGGCTGTGCCGGTTCGACCGGGGCGGCGACAACAGTCTCCACTGCCGGCGCATGCGCCACGACTTCTTCCACGGCGGGCGTGCCGACCTGGGCGACTTCCGCCGCCACCGCCGGCTCGGCGGGGACGGGATGCACGGCTTCCGCCACGGCGGGTTCGACCGGTGCAGCCGGAGCAACCGGGGCATCGAAAGCCAGTTCAGGCTGGCGTGCCGGCGCGGCGGTTTCCATGCTCAGACCTTCTTCGGCATCGTCGCCTTCTTCTCCGGCTTCCAGTTCCGTGTTTTCCGCACCTTCTGCGCCGGCTACGGCTTGATCGCGGTCGCGGCGGTTGCGGTTGCGGCCGCCACGGCGGCGACGGCGGCGCTCACGCGTCGGCTCGCCGCCTTCGGTTGCTGCGGCATCGCCTTCGGCGGTGGCGCCGAGCGCTTCTTCGGTCGCCGCATTCATCACGGCTTCTTCCGCTTTGGCTTCGGCTACGGCGGTTTCCTTGCGTTCTTCACGCGGCTGGCGCGGCGGACGCGGTTGGCGTTCCTGACGGGCTTCGCCATCGCGCGCTTCGCGTTGATTGTCACGACCTTCGCGGCCCTGCGCCTGTTCACGGGGCTCGCGCGGCTCACGCTGCTCGCGGTTGCCTTCGCGTGCTTCCTTAGGCTCGCGCTGCTGCCGGCCCTGGCGTTCTTGTCGTTCCTGGCGCGGTTGGCTGCCTTCGGCTGCCGGTGCGGCCTTCACGTTGTCCTGGCGGCCTTCGCGTTGCTGCTGTTGGCCTTCCCGCTCTTCGCGACCAGTGCGGCCGCGGTTGCGGCCTCGCTGGTTGCGGCCCGAGCGCTCGTTGCGTTCCCGCGTGCCGGCTTGCGGCTTTTGTTCCGCCACAGGTGCCGGTGCGGGTTCAGCGGGCTTGCTGCCGAACAGGCTGCCGAACAGGCGGGTAAAGAAACCCGGCTGCGGCGTTGCCAGAACCGGTGCCGGGGCAGGGGCGGGTTCGGCGCGCTCGACGATGGGAGCAGGCTGGTCCGGCGTGATGCCCTTGACCACCGCTTCCTGGCGTGCGCGCACTTCTTCCTTCTGGCGCTTGGCATAGCCGATATCGGTTTCGGCTTGCTCGGCCATGGCATAGCTGGCATGGTTGTCTTCGAGGCGCGGGTCGTCGTGCTTGATGCGCTCGAGCTTGTAATGCGGTGTTTCCAGATGCTTGTTCGGGATCAGGATGACCGTGACGCGGTGGCGCGTCTCGATCTTCAGGATTTCGCCGCGCTTTTCGTTCAACAGGAAAGCGGCGACATCAACCGGCACCTGCACGTGGATTGCGGCCGAGTTTTCCTTCATCGACTCTTCCTGGATGATGCGCAGCACCTGCAGGGCGGACGATTCGGTATCGCGGATGTGGCCGGTGCCGTTGCAGCGCGGGCAGGTCACATGGCTGCCCTCGGACAGCGAGGGACGCAGGCGTTGGCGCGACAATTCCATCAAACCGAAACGCGAAATCTTGCCCATCTGCACGCGTGCACGGTCGTGGTGCAAAGCGTCCTTCAAGCGGTTCTCGACTTCACGCTGGTTCTTCGCGTTCTCCATATCGATGAAGTCGATCACGATCAAGCCGCCCAAGTCGCGCAGGCGCAGTTGGCGCGCCACTTCGTCGGCCGCTTCCAGGTTGGTGTGGTAGGCGGTCGTTTCGATATCGGAACCGCGCGTGGCGCGTGCCGAGTTCACGTCGACCGAGACCAGCGCTTCGGTGTGGTCGATGACGATGGCGCCGCCCGACGGCAGCGGCACGTTGCGCGAATAGGCGGTTTCGATCTGGTGTTCGATCTGGAAGCGCGAGAACAGCGGCACGTCGTCGCGGTAGCGCTTGACCCGGTGCACCATGTCGGGCATCACATGGGTCATGAACTGCTGGGCCTGCTCGTAGATGTCGTCCGTGTCGATCAGGATTTCGCCGATGTCGGGCTGGAAATAATCGCGGATGGCGCGGATGACGAGCGAGGACTCTTGATAGATCAGGAAGGCGCCCGATGCCGAATTGCCGGCGCCTTCGATGGCGCGCCACAATTGCATCAGGTAATTCAAATCCCATTGCAGCTCGTCGACGTTGCGGCCGATGCCGGCGGTGCGGGCGATGACCGACATGCCGTTGGGCACGTCGAGCTTGTCCATGGTCTCGCGCAATTCCTGGCGGTCTTCGCCTTCGACACGGCGCGACACGCCGCCGCCGCGCGGGTTGTTCGGCATCAAGACCAGGTAGCGGCCGGCCAGCGAGATGAACGAGGTCAGGGCTGCGCCCTTGTTTCCGCGCTCTTCCTTTTCGACCTGGACCATGATTTCCTGGCCTTCGCGCAAGGCATCCTTGATGGAGGCATTGCGCACGTCCACGCCTTCACGGAAATAGCTGCGCGCCACTTCCTTGAACGGCAGAAAGCCGTGGCGTTCTTCGCCGTAATTGACGAAACAGGCTTCAAGCGAGGGTTCGATGCGGGTGATGACGCCCTTGTAGATATTGGACTTGCGCTGTTCGCGCCCCGTGGTTTCGATGTCGATGTCGATCAGGCGCTGACCATCGACAATGGCGACGCGCAACTCTTCCTGCTGCGTCGCATTGAACAACATGCGTTTCATTTTTATTTCTCCGTGGCCCGCAAGCCATTTGCCGCAAACGGATGACAATCTGCGGCGGTACTTCCATGAAAAGTACGCGAGAACGGAGTGCCTGGGGATGAATTGCCTTGACGTGGGCAGGGGCCTGAAAAGCCAGCCTGCCTCAGCGGGGCGCGGATGGTGCCGTCACGTTGCCGGATGCCTCACACTGCGCGCGATCTTCCCGCGGCGCAGGATGCAAGCGGCTGGCGTGTCGCCGATCTTGAGGATCGCGAGGCTTTGCCGCATTTCGCATTCCGGCATGTCTTGCAACAGGTATTTCGACACCATCAACCAGCAAGCTGAGGTACCTCTAAAAATCTACTGCGCGTCCCAACCTCGGGCCTGCGATGCTCGCCGTACCTTCGTACGGTTGCGCTTCTCAGCCCGACCTTGGGCCGCTCGCTACGATTTTAAGAGGTCCCAGCCCATATTCGGGCAGACCAGCTTGCCGGACATTATCCTAACTAATACCAAGCAGTTCAGTTCAACTACCCCTACGCGCCATCCGATCACAACTACGGTGCGACCCTGACGCGCGCCGGAGCGTTGCGTACACAACTTTTATTTACCGACGCAACCGGCACCGACGGCGCGAATCCGCGCGACAATGCCATATGGCTGCGTCCCTCCATCAAATTTGCGTCATGGCGAGGCTGATGGAGACGCCCCTGTGTAGAATGCTTTATTTATTCTGACACCTGCGCCGACTTTGTCATCGGTGCGAAACAATTATATATTCAAAATGAAGGACTTAGCGAGATTTTCAGGGAAACAGGCTGAAAAGTCGAATTCCCCCGCCGCCCAGGTCCCTCCCCAGGTACGGCTGCTCACGATAGGCGAAGATGAAGCCGGGCAAAGAATTGATAATTTTCTACTAAGAGTCTGCAAAGGCGTGCCGAAAAGTCACGTCTATCGCGTGCTGCGTTCTGGCGAGGTGCGCGTCAACAAGGGGCGCATCGACCAGACCTACCGGCTCGAACCCGGCGATGTGGTGCGCATCCCGCCGATCCGCATGGCCGAGGAAAAAGCCGGCGCAGTTCCGGGCGCCGAGTTCAAGATCTTGCTGGAAGATAGCCACCTGCTTGTGATCGACAAGCCCGCCGGCGTGGCCGTGCATGGCGGTTCGGGCGTCAGTTACGGTGTGATCGAGCAGTTGCGCGCGGCGCGGCCCGAAGCCAAGTTTCTCGAACTGGTGCATCGCCTGGACCGCGATACATCCGGCGTCCTCCTGCTGGCCAAGAAGCGTTCGGCCTTGACCAATTTGCATGAGCAGATCCGCGATGGCGAAACCGACAAGCGCTACCTGACCCTTGTGCATGGTGAATGGAAAAACGCGCGCCAGCACGTCAAGTTGCCGTTATTTAAATATAATGCCCCCGACGGCGAACGCCGCGTGCGCGTACAATCCGACGGCATGCCTTCGCATACCGTGTTTGTCTTACAAAAACGTGTTGGGCCCTATGCTTTGCTGGAAGCCGAGTTGAAAACCGGGCGCACGCACCAGATTCGCGTGCATTTGTCGCATACCGGTTTCCCGATTGTCGGCGACGACAAGTATGGCGATTTCGGGCTGAACCGTGCCTTGCAAAAGGCTGATGGAAACCGGATCGCCTTCAAGCGCATGTTCCTGCACGCGCACAGGATCACGTTCACGCATCCGGATACAGGCAAGCCGGTGACGCTGTCGTCGCCGCTGCCGGCCGAGTGCGTGCGCTTTCTGCAGAGCCTGGAACAAGTGG
>DASVYZ010000285.1:0-3713 GCA_036391935.1 Burkholderiaceae bacterium
CGCGCTTGGCATGGCCGGCATAGGATTTCCTCATCTGCACCACGGCCATGCGATAGCTGCAACCTTCGGGCGGCAGGTAGAAGTCGGTGATTTCGGCGAATTGCTTCTGCAGCAAGGGCACGAAGACTTCATTCAAGGCCACCCCGAGCACGGCCGGCTCGTCCGGCGGCTTGCCGGTATAGGTCGAGTGATAGATCGGGTCGCGCCGCATGGTGATGCGGTCTATCGTGAAGACCGGGAAATAATCCTGCTCGTTGTAATAGCCGGTATGGTCGCCATAGGGTCCCTCGAGCGCATGTTCGTAGCCGCTCGGATGATTCGCATCCGGGTAGATATGGCCTTCGAGCACGATCTCGGCCGAGGCCGGCACGCGCAGCTCACTGCCCACGGCCTTGACCAGTTCCGTGCGGCTGCCGCGCAAGAGACCCGCGAATTGGTATTCCGACAAGCTGTCGGGCACCGGCGTCACGGCACCCAGGATGGTGGCCGGATCGGCGCCCAGTGCCACCGCGATCGGGTAAGGCTGGCCGGGATTGGCGATGCCGTGTTCGCGGAAATCGAGCGCGCCGCCGCGGTGCGCCAGCCAGCGCATGACGACCTTGTTCGGCCCCAGCACCTGCTGTCTATATATACCGAGATTTTGCCGCTTCTTGTGCGGCCCCTTGGTGATGACCAGGCCCCAGGTGATCAACGGGGCGACGTCCCCGGGCCAGCAATGCTGGATCGGCAACTTCGCCAGGTCCACGTCTTGCCCTTCCCAGACGATCTCCTGACACGGCGCGCTCTTGTGCTCCTTGGGCGCCATATCCCACAGCGATTTCAGCAAGCCGCCCAGCCCCAGCACATCCTTGAAGCCGGCCGGCGGCGGCGGTTCTTTCAGCGTGGCGAGCACGTGGCCGATGCGGCGCAACTCGCTCACATCCTCGGCGCCCATTCCCAGCGCCACGCGGCGCGGCGTACCGAACAGATTGCCCAGTACGGGGATGGAATGACCGCTCGGCTTCTCGAATAACAGCGCCGGGCCACCGGTGCGCAAGGTGCGGTCGCACACCTCGGTCATCTCCAAATGTGGCGAAATTGGCAAAGAAACACGTTTTAATTCACCCAATCGTTGCAATTGGGAAATAAAGTCACGCAAATCGGAATATTTCATATATTTTTCAAGTTTTTCGACTCCGGACTCTATGGCTTAACTCGCTCGTCCAAGTAGTTGATTTGATTGAATTTTGTTGCGACGCAGCGAAAAACATCAGATTAAAAAGTAATAGAAATCGATTTTCATAGTATTGACTCGATATAAACCGCCTCCTACAATGCGTCCAGCTTGATCGAAACGGAACTTTGATGGTCGAAAGACCCACTAAGCGGTTTGATCATTTCACGGGGTCGGGGCCCCATATGACATTTTAAGGAGTGTTTTCAAAAGGCGTCAGCCTTCTCCCCGAAAATTTGTTTGCCGCTCCTGATGCGCCATTGCCGCACAGAGCGAAAAGGGAAAAAAACCGAAGCAGACAATCCGACGACTGCAATTCGCCCACGGCGGAATGCAGCCGGTGTTTCTGATTATCGGCATACAAAATCTCAAGCAGAACTCTGCAGGGGCTTTTTTTTGCCGCGACTATTCAGAGGAGTTTGAATGCTAAGTCGATTCGCCGGGGTGAGCCTTTATTTCACCCAGCTGCGCCAGCAACCTGCCGCCATGGCAGCACTAATGAAGAAGGGCGGCAAGATTATGATCAATACCGCCCATGGCACCCTGCTGATCCTGGGTACCACCGCCATCACTGCCCTGTGCATGATGTATTTCGACCCCAGACTGGCTGACGGCTTGAAGGCCCTGTCGCCATTTGCCGAACCGCAGCCGAAGCAGCAACCTGTAGCCCTGGTTACGCCGCCGCTGTCGGACTTGATGGATGCGCCGGCGCCGCCGCCCGCACCGGCGGCCTCGGCCACCATCAGGCAACTGGCACAGGCCCAGAAGGCCGATGCCCTGCTGTCCGATGAAGACTTGGCACACCTGGGCAACACGCAGCAGCAGCAATGGGTGACAAACTGGCTGTCCAAGCGCTACCACGTTGCCGGCGACGCGGCCAATATGCTGGTTTCCGCTTCTTATATGACAGCGCGCGAAACCAAGCTCGATCCGCTGCTGATCCTGGCGGTGATGTGTATCGAATCGGGCTTGAACCCGTTTGCCGAAAGCGCGGTCGGCGCGCAAGGCTTGATGCAGGTGATGTCCAAGATTCACCGGGCGCGCTTCGAGCAATTGGGCGGCGTCAAGGCAGCCCTGAACCCGGTGGCCAATATCCGCGTCGGCGCCATGATCCTGCGCGATTTCATCGAGCGCGGCGGTTCCGTCGAAGCGGGTTTGAAGCTTTACGTCGGCGCCGCAGCCTTCGAGAATGACGCCGGCTACGGCGCCAAGGTGATGGCTGAATATCACCGGCTGCAGCAAGTGGCCGCTGGCAAAAGCGTGCCGACCACCTTTGCCGCGCCCGTCATGACGACAGCCTTGAAGCGCGCCGACGGCGATGCGCCCAAGGATGCACAAGGCGACAAGCCGGAGCCGACTTCGGCTTCGCTTGAGAACAAGCAAGGCACGACGATCGCCGCGCTGTAATTGGTCAGTTGTTCACGCAAGGAAAAGGCCGTTCGCTCGAACGGCCTTTTGCTTTTGGCAGGATGGTGCCGTGCATCAGCGAAGCTCAACACCCGCAACCGGCGTCACAGCCCATGCCTGCAACGCCCCCTGCCTGCGCGGCCCGGCAAACCTAAGAACGAGCGTCGAAGAACGTCTTCATGCGCGCCACCGCCTCCTGCAAGTTCCCGATCGATGTCGCGTAAGACAGGCGGATGTAGTTGCGCTCCGTATGCGGCCCGAAATCCAGCCCCGGCACCAGCACCACGCCGGCGTGCTCCAGCAAGTCCAGTGTCAATCGGTCGGCATCGTCGGCCAGTGCCGAGCAATCGGCGTAGACGTAGAACGCGCCGTCGGGCATGACCGGCACCTTGAAGCCGAGTTCTTCCAGGGCCGGCACGATGTAGTCGCGGCGGCGCTGAAATTCGGCCTTGCGCTGCTCATAGATGGCCAGCGATTCCGGCTCGAAGCAGGCCAGCGCGGCATGCTGGGCGATCGACGAGGGGCAGATGAACAGGTTTTGCGCCAGTTTTTCCACTTCGCGCACCATATTCTCCGGCACCACCAGCCAGCCCAGGCGCCAGCCCGTCATGTTGAAATACTTGGAGAAGCTGTTGATGACGACAATATCGTCACCGAGAGACAACGCGGAGAACGATTCGCCCTCATAGCTCAAGCCCTGGTAGATCTCGTCGACGATGGTGAAACCGTTGCGCGCGCGCACGGTCTTGATGATGGCCGCGAGTTCGGCATGCGCAATCGAGGTGCCGGTCGGGTTCGAGGGCGAGGCCAGCAGCACGCCGCGCGTGTTGGCCGTCCAGTTTTCCCGCACCATGGCGTCGGACAGCTGGAAACGCTGTTCCGGGCCGCTGGCCACCATCCTGGCCTTGCCGTCGAAGGCGGCGACGAAATGGCGGTTGCAGGGGTAGGACGGATCGGGCATCAGCACTTCGCTGCCGGGATCGACCAGTGTTGCGCAAGCCAGCAGCAGCGCGGCCGAAGCCCCGGCCGTGACGATGATGCGCGAAGCCGGAATGTCCAGCCCGTAGACGCGACGATAGTGCGCGCCAATCGC
>DASVYZ010000286.1:0-5820 GCA_036391935.1 Burkholderiaceae bacterium
CCTTGAGCAGATGGATGCGGTACATCAAGGCCTGGGCGCGGCCGACCGCGAACGAGGGGATCAGCGTCACGCCTCCGCGCTCGGCGGTCTCGTTGATGACGGCCGCCAGCTTCGCTCCCGCGTCCTCGCCGGGATGCAGGCGGTCGCCATAGGTCGATTCGACGACAAGGTAGTCCGTCTGGTCGACCACCGTCGGGGGCATCATCAGGATGTCGTCCTGCCGGCCCAGATCGCCGGAAAACGTGATCCTGGTCTTGCCGCAATCGACCAGCGCGATCGCGGCGCCGAGTATGTGCCCGGCCGGAACCAGCGTGGCGCGCATTTCGCCGCGCAGCGCGAAAGTCTCGCCGAACTTGACCGGCGAGAAATAATGCAGTGCGCGGATGGCATCGGCTTCGGAATACAAGGGCAGCGCCGGCGCGTGCTTCGAATAGCCGTGTCGATTGGCATAGGCGGCTTCCTCCTCCTGCAGGCGGCCGCTGTCGGTCAGCATGATCCGGCACAGATCGAAGGTCGCCTCGGTGCACAGGATCTTGCCGCGGAAGCCGTTTTTCACCAGCAGGGGAAGATAGCCGCTATGGTCGAGGTGGGCATGCGTCAGCAACACCGCGTCGATTTCGGACGGCGCGACCGGAAGCGGTTTCCAGTTGCGCGAACGCAGATTCTTATAACCCTGGAACAGGCCGCAATCGACCAGCACCTTATGCCGTTCGCTTGCCAACAGGTATTTGGAGCCTGTGACGGTGCCGGTCGCACCGAGAAATTGCAGGTTCATGTCGTCTCCCATCATGGCTTTCAATCGCATTCTGCGCCGCTGCGGCGATCATTTCGAATCCGGACCTTCCCGCTTGATCCCTCCGGTCCTCCTCCAGATTCCGGATGGGCGGGAATCGCCGAATTCGTTCTTTTGCCTTTCCTGCCGCCGAGGATTCGGGCAGGTTTCCGCGCCGTCATCGCGCTGCGTTTCCGGCAGCAGCAACAAGGCCCCGGCGAGCGAAACGGCCGTTACCGACAATCCCGCCATCCAGGCGAACACCGATGCGTCGGCGGCGAGCCACGCGACTCCGGCGACAGCCAGACCGGCAAGCAACATGGCAAAACCGGTCTTCACGATCCTTCGCATCCCGTCATCCTCCCTGTATTCAAAATACTCGGGGCGGTGCCGTCGCGCCTTGACGTGCGTCAAAGCCCGGCCCGGTGGCATGGCGCCGCGATCGGGCGTCTTTCTCCCGGCAGCTTTCTTTTCCGGGGCATTTGTAGGGTTAACCCTACAAAACTCGTATATGGAATCCTTGACATAAACCCTACAGCTTCCCCGATACCGCGCTGTCCCGCATCCGGGGACAATGCAAGGCATCGAACAACAAACGTGCGCAGGCGCCGGGGAGAAGGGAAAATGCAACAAGCCATGGAATATCAATCTGCGCGCGCTTGCATTCCCATCGTGTCGAATACGGCGCCGCAACTCCATTGCGCGGCATGCAGCCTGCACGACCTTTGCCTGCCCATGGGCATGACCCTGCCCGACATGAACCGCCTCGACAACATCATCGGCCGGCGCCGCCGTGTGGCGCGCGGCAATTATCTGTACCGCGGCGACGATCCTTTCGAGAGCCTGTATGCCGTGCATTTCGGCCATTTCAAGACGCGCCAGTTCAGCGCCGAAGGCGACGAGCAGGTGACGGGTTTCCAGATGGCCGGCGAACTGCTGGGCTGGGATGCCATCGGCACGGACCGCCATCAATGCGAAGCCATCGCCCTGGAAGACAGCGAAGTGTGCGAGATCCCTTTCGATGGCCTGGAATCGCTGTTCGGCGAAATGCCCAAGCTGCTGCATCATTTCCACCGCCTGATGAGCCGCGAAATCACCGGCAAGCAAAGTGTCATGCTCTTGCTGGGCAATATGCAGGCCGAGCAAAAGATGGCGGCCTTCCTGGTCAACCTGTCTTCGCGCTATGCGGCGCGCGGCTATTCGTCCACGCAATTCCAGTTGCGCATGTCGCGCGAAGACATCGGCAACTTCCTGGGATTGACCATAGAAAGCATCAGCCGGCTGTTGAGCAGGTTCAAGAAGCTCGGCCTGCTGCGTGTCGAGGCGCGGGACTTGCAGATCCTTAACCTGCCCGCTTTGAAGAACATGGCTGCGGGAGTGAATGAGTGATGTCTCTGATCGCCGATTCCCTCGATCGCATGATCGTCAATACCATCCTGGTGGCCGTCGACGGCTCGCCGGCTTCCGTGCGCGCCGCCAGGGCCGCGGTTGGATTCGCCCACGATCACGTCGCCAAAGTCATCGTGCTGGCCTTCAGCGATGGAGAGGAAGGCCTGGGTTCCAAGGCAGCCATCGAGCACGACGATGCGCGCGATTCGGCGTATCTGGTCGGCGAATATGCCCTGAAGGCGAGAATTCCCTGTGAGATGGACTTGCTGTACAGCGCGCAGCCGGCCAAGGAAATCATCGCCGAAGCGGAGCGCAGGCACTGCGACCTGATCTGGCTGCCGGCATCCACGGGAACGGGCCAGGATGAACGCCTTCTTCATCCCGGCGTGGCGACCGAGGTGCTCACCAGGACGCGCGTTCCCGTCATGCTTTTCCGCTCGCGGGCGTCCGCGTAAGGTTCTGGAAAAAATCCGATCTTCTTCGCCCAACCTCGTTGCGTTGCCGCTCGCACCGCGCGGGCGCGGCATTTACTGAAGAAAATCGAATGCGATCAGCGCTTCACTGCGTGCAAACGTCAGTGTTGTTCGCCCGAGAGGGAAGGTTTTCGTGCAGGACCTGGTAGGACGGATCGTGCCTAACCCGTATTCCTGCTTTGCGCGCCATGCCTCGATCGATATGCAAGAGGCAAGCTGCGGACATTCACCTTACAGTCCCGGTCTATCGACGCAGCGACATGATAAGACAGGGCCGCGCCAATCAAGGGCCAATATCGGCAGGCAAGCGCGCCGTTAGTGCGGGCTTTTTTTCTGCCGGAAAAGAGCCCGGTCTATCGACGCAAGCACATGATAAAACGATGAAATGCCTTTCCCGAACGGTTGGGGCGGCTTGACCGCGCGCCCGATCCTGCGCAGGTATTGATATCTGGTGTTGGCAAAATCCAGGGTTGGATAGACGCCCCTGATCCACCGGCGGGCGGATCGTGAATAACCCCACACTTCGTATTTCATTTTCCCACTCCTGCAATCCCCACGCTTCGGCGTCAAATGGCTTGGAAGCGTCCTGATGAGATTTCATCATCCGGCACGGTTGCGGGCAATCCGACATGTGTCGGATGGATATGGGAGGCTTGATTTGTGACAATCCGAAAAAGTAGCGTAGTCCGTCCTGGGGGACAATCCGCGTCCGTCCGGATGCGGCGCTCAATTGCTTATGAGGAGTTCTCAATGGTTATCACAGTCGTCAAATCGCGTCAGTCGGGGTTCACTCTGATCGAACTGATGATTGCCGTTGCCATTGTCGGCATTCTTGGGGCCATCGCCCTGCCCATCTATCGGGGTTATGTCATCAGTGGCCAGGTTGCCGAAGCGACCAATAATCTGTCGGCATTGCGCGCGAAGATGGAGCAATATTATCAAGACAACCGCACTTATCTCAGCAACGGCACCATTTATTCCCCGTGCGATGCCAGCAACAGCCTGCCGACGCTCAATGGCGGCCTGAAGTATTTTCAAATCGATTGCACGAGCAACGGGAGCTGGAAGTCGACAAGCTATACGCTGACGGCGACCGGCGTCACCGGCAAGCCGACCGCCGGCTTCGTGTACACGCTGGACAATAACAACAATCAAACGTCCAGCACGCCTGCCGGGTCCGCCTGGGGCGCATCGACTTGCCCCAACACCTGGAAAACGCAAAAGGCGGGGTGCTAACGTGATCGGGCGGTGCCGCGAGAGCGGGATGACACTGATTGAGATCGTGGCAGCCATGCTGATCATCTCGCTCATGGCGGCGCTCGCCTTGCCCTCGTTCAGGAGCTGGACCGCCAATTCGCAGGTGCGCAGCGTGGCCGAAACCGTGCAAAACGGATTGCGTGCCGCGCAAGTCGAAGCCTTGAGAAGAAGCCGCCAGACCGCATTCGTATTGACCAATTCCGCGCCGACTGCAAACGCCGCTGCCATCGCAAACGGCACCAACTGGTACGTGCAGGTACTGCCGCTATTCAGCGGCGACACGGTGCAAGAGCCGGTGGTGCCGACCAGCGGATCTTTCGGCAAAAACGTGTCGGGGGTTGCCGTGACCGGGCCTGCGCAAGTCTGTTTCAATTCCATGGGGCGCCTGGTCACCAATGCCAACGCAAGTTTCGCCGGCAGCAGCTGTTCCGCGCCGGCCTCGGTGACGAACTACGATGTGACGCGCGCCAATGCCGACCACCCGCTGGAAGTCCAGGTGCAGCCGAGCGGCCAGATTCGCATCTGCGACAAGACGCGCACTTTGAGCGCCACCGCGCCGGACGGATGTGTCGAGGGAAACAATGGATAGCAGAAAACAGATTCCGGTGCGTCGGGCGCCAGGGACGCCACGGAACCGATCAGGCGGCTTCACGCTGATCGAGGTGCTGATATCCGTCCTGATATTTGCGGTGGGGCTGCTCGGATTGACTGGAATGCAGGCGCGTGCCGTCCAATTTTCCTACGATGCGGAAGACCGCATGCGCGCATCCATCATGGCAGACGAGATTGTCGCCGCCATGTTGACCGCCAACACGGTGAGCCTGCCGAGTTCGACACTCGACGCATGGAACACGCGCGTGAAGAACGCGGCCGTCTCGGGCTTGCAGAACGGGGCCGGCACGGTAACGATCGACTCGAACGGGCTGGCCACCGTCACGATCACCTGGTCTTCGCCGGCGCATGGCGGCACCTATTCCACTCAATTCATGCTTCCGCCCGCAACATGAAGCATGACGTTGCCGCCAACTTGAAAAAGCATGAGGGGTTCAGCCTGGTGGAGCTGATGGTCGTGCTGGTCATCGCCTCCATCATGTCGCTGGCGATCTTCGGCATCATGACATCGACCGAGTCGCAGAAGCGCACCATGACGGCGACCAACGATGCGACCCAGGCCGGCAATTATGCGATGTACCAGTTGGACAAAATCATCCGCGCGGCCGGGTCGGGCTATGGCAGCCTGTGGCAGACCGCCTACGGCTGCAAGCTGTTTGCCACGCTCTCCAACAGCAAGGGCGCCAGCGGCCAGATACTGCCGTTTCCGACGGCGAAAACCATGGCCGCGCCGTTCTCCAGCCTGAATTCGACGTTGAAAGGCAAATATGTGCTCGCCCCGCTCTTGATCGCCTCGCAAGCGACGACGGGGACGACCGACACCAGTTCCGGCGGGGCGCAGGCCAAGCCCTCCGATGCGCTGATCGTCATGTCCGGTTCGGCCGGCTATGGAGAATTTCCCGTCATCGTGACGGCGGCCACGGAAAGCAGCTTCTCGCTCAAGACGTATTCGGGTTTCAATGCCGGCGATCTGATCCTCGAAGTCAACGATACGGCAAACGGCTCGGCCTCCAATTGCATCATGCAGCAGGTGGCGTCCGATTTCGCCTGGTCGGCGGCATCGGATTCCCTGCCGTTGGGCGGCGCCTATTCCGGCAGCCCCATCGGCACCGCGGACATTACCGCCAACATCAGCGCCGTCTCCAGCGTGGTCGATCTCGGCAATGCCACGACCGGCAATCTGCCGTCCTTCCAGATCATCGGCGTGGGGCCGAACAACGTACTCAACAGCTACGATCTGCTGCAGGGCGGCACCAGCGGCAGCACGTTCAACACCCCGACCGCATTGGCCGACAGCGTGTTTGAAATGCACGCCTT
>DASVYZ010000287.1:0-3844 GCA_036391935.1 Burkholderiaceae bacterium
GCAACACGATCTCAAGAACGGCAATTGCCTCGCGAACTATCCTGCCACCACCACGATCAAGCACAAGCCGGTTGATCCGGCACAGCACTTGATTTTTGCCGCGCCGATCGAAGGCATCGCGCCAGAGAAACGCTAGGCAGCGCTGGACAAGCGCAACCGTGCGGAGGTATTGGGAAGGGCTCACAGGACATGCCACATACCCGCCGAACACTCTGCGCCACGCGTGTCAGTTCCAGAAGACATGTGATCCAGAAACCCAATTACTGCGCCCCAAGCCTCCTGTGGCGCCGTCTGCAGCAGCATATGCGGCGCGGCGATCCGCGATACCCGCATCCGAGGCAATGCCTGCATAAGATGCTGCAATGCCGACGCCGGCACAACACGGTCTTCATCAGCCGACAGATACAGCGCCGGCAAGCAAACACGCGGCAGCATTGCCGTGACGTCGGCGCCGAGCACGGCAAGCATGCGCGCCTGCAATACGGAGGGATGCAGACGCCGCAGGGCGCCCGACAAGGCAGCCTTGGTCTGCGCGTCGGCAAAACGCCCGAACAAGGCGCGATGCCCGAAGCCAGCCAGCAAAACCGGCGAGACGAAAAATCCAGGCCATCCGAGGAAAGGCTTGGCAAGTCCCAGCCAAGTCAGCGGATTCTTCGCGAAAGTGCAGCACAAGATCAGGCCGAGCAAGCCAGACGGCGCCTCTGCCGCCAGCATCAAGCCCAAGGGGCCGGAAAACGATTCCGCGAGCAAGACATAAGGCCGGTCTTGCGGCAGGCGCGCCTGCACCAGCGGCAGCAGTTCTTCATAACCCAGCGCCGCATCGACGGGATAATCGATCACGCGCAAATCGAATCCATCCGGTTTCGCGGCAATCCAGGGTTGAAACAGCAGGCCCGTGCCATCCATGCCTGGCAAGAGTACGACCGTGCCGACCGGTGCCTCACGCGCCATATCGGCGCCCATATTTTCCGTACGGAAACGAAATTTTCAATTTAAAACTTGCCCCATGGATAGATTGGTAATTTTCCACAAGCGCTATCCGGGATAACTCACAGACAACTGCCCTTGGCCGGAATAAGATAACTCATCCGTGATGCAATACCACGTTCAAGCATCGCAAGGGGTCGAGGGACCAAGGAATACCATGAGTCAAGAATTCGCCAATACTGCAGGTTTGCTGCCGCAATCGCTGGACGACATCATCCGCCTCAACCGCGCCCAGGCCGAATTGCGCTTATCCCGCACGAACGAGATCGATGCGCTGGTGGGCACGGTCGACAACTACGTCGGCGTCAAGGATGGGATCGACAATTGGCGCCTGGTCTCCTTCATCGACAAGCCCAACAAGTCAACCCGCGTGATGCTGATCGGCGACAGCACAAGCAGGAAGCATCCCACCATCACCTCGCCCCTGGCCAAAATCGACCTCGCGCGCGGTGTGGCGAAAACCGTCAACGGCTCGGTCTACAAGCTGGGCAACCGAGGCTACGGGGAGCCATCCAGGGACGGCCTGGCTTTCCTGTGCGCCGCGATGCATCGCTGGGGCAACGGCCGCACCCTGGGCGTGCCGCGTTTCTGAAACACCCGGCACTCCCGCCCATGCATTCCTGCAGCACTTTCCACTCCGACAGCCTGGCGAGCAGCGGACATGCCGCGCGCCAATGCCCCTGGCATAACGCGACGCCGTTGAAGAACCCCGCCACCTTCCCCTCGCGCCAACCGGTTTACGGCCAGCGCCAATTCCTGCGTGCCGCACGCGCCTTCCGTTCCTGCCGCTTGCGGCATCGCTGGAGCTGACGACGGCAACCAAGCCCGCCCTGAAAGCGGGAACGGCGAAATGATGGAATACTGTCGCTTTGAACGATTTTCATCAAGCGACAATGAAATACGACGTGGCAGTACTCGGCGCAGGCATGATAGGCGTCTCTTGCGCATTGCACCTGCAAGCCAAAGGCAAAGCGGTAGCCCTGATCGACCGGCGCGAACCGGGCCGCGAAACCTCCTACGGCAATGCCGGCCTGATCCAGCGCGAAGCCACCGAACCCTACGAACTCCCGCGCAAGCTCTCGTTCCTGGCTGGCGCCGCGACCAACACCCGCCTCGACGTGCGTTACCACTTCGGCGCCTTGGCACGCATGGCCGGTCCGCTCTACGCCTATTACCGCAACTCTGCCGGCCCGGCCTTCGCCGCCATTTCGCGCGCCTACGCATCCATCATCGCGCTCTCACTCGAAACGCACACGCAATTGATCCGCGACGCAAAAGCCGAAGCGCTGATCGGCGCCCAAGGCTACCTCACCCTGCATCGCACCGAAGCGGAATTGCACGAAACCTATGCCACGGCCGATGCACGCGTAAAGCTCGGCGTGAGCCATCGCAAGCTCGACCGCGCCGCGTTGAAACAGGAAGAACCGGCTATCAGCGACAGCTTCATCGGCGCCGTGCACTGGACCGATCCGATCTCGATCAAGAGCCCGGGCGACCTGGTGCAAGCCTATGCCGGACTCTTCACCGAGCGTGGCGGCGTGTTCCGCTTCGGCGACGCCATGAGCCTGCAGCGCATCGACGCGAAAGAGTGGCAAGTGCAGACGGCGGAAGGCGACACGGTCAGTGCAAAGGAAGTCGTCATCGCGCTGGGCCCGTGGAGCGTAATGCTGACGCGCCGCTTCGGCTACACCCCGCCGCTATTCTTCAAGCGCGGCTACCACATGCACTATGCGCCGCTGCCGGGCCGGACGGTGAACCATTGGATGATAGACAGCGAAAGCGGCTTCGTCATCTGCCCCATGAAAGACGGCTTACGCCTGACCACGGGCGCCGAACTGGCCCTGGTCGGCGCGCGCATGACGCCGAGCCAACTGGAGCAGGCGGAGAAAGTGGCACGCCAGGATTTCCCACTAGGCGAACGCGTCGAAGCGCAACCCTGGGTAGGCGCGCGCCCCTGCATGCCGGACATGAAACCCGTGATCGGCGCCGTGCCTGACACACCGGGATTGTGGTGCGCCTTCGGCCATGGACACCAAGGCTTCACGCTCGGACCGGCGACCGGGGAATTACTCGCGGCACAGATGACAGGCGCACGACCCAGGATAGACATGGCGCCGTTTGCACCGGGTCGCAATTTCGTTTGAAGATTTGAAGCGGGCAGAAACGGCGCTATCAATGCAGCTTCTTTTTCAGCTTGAACAGCTCGCCCTGCGCATGCAGCAGGGCATCGCGCATCTTTTCATCGACCCCGGCCGCGTCTTGCAGCGCCATCTCCGCACGATGGCCGATTTGTTCAAGGTCATTGACGCATTCGACGATCTGCTTGCTGTCGTTTGAATCAAAGTCAGACATGGCCTTGTCCGTATGCTGCTTCCATTCGGTAACGCACTCTCTCAGCTTCTGCGGCAATTTTTCATCAGATGTACAGCTCCTTGCCACTTGATCGATTTCATGTTCGATGCCGATAAGTTTTCGCTTGATTTCGCTTTGTCGCAACATCATGGACTCCTTTACGGGTTGACTTTGGCATTGGCAAGATTCCTTGCCGCGATCCAAGACGCGGATGCACCTCAAAGGGCAAATACGTTGCCAATCGGCGAGAATTTGCCTTGCGGCCTGCAAATTTGAATGTACATTGGCGATGAAGTTCCGCAGGTTGGTCAAGCCATCTCAGATCGGCGCATACGCTGCGGCACTTGCGTTGAAATTCGTTTCGATTCGATTGCGATTCGAAACCACATTTTAAATCGATTTAAAACGCCGATACGTCGAAATTATTTCAGGCGGCTCGAATCCAGCCGCGTTTTGCAAAAATCGATTTTCGAAGCGCTTAAGGCGTTTTAATCAATGGTCACCC
>DASVYZ010000288.1:0-2358 GCA_036391935.1 Burkholderiaceae bacterium
CTGTCGCTGATCCACTATGCGCGCTGGGTCATTATCGGTCGCAGTCAGTTTCCGCATCTGCATCCCGATCAGCCGAAAGAAGAGCTCAAGTACAGCTATATGTTGTTCTTCAGTAATTTTAACGGCAGCTGGGACCAGTACATCGATTCCTTCACCTTCTCGATTCCCGGTGGGCTGGACTTGTTCTGGAAATGGAGCGTGCGCTATCCGCGCTCGGTGGCGCTCACGCCTTTCCACAAATACATCCGCTACAACCAGGTCGAAACCAATCACTACTACAGTGCCTATCCGTTGGCGACGTCGAACGATGTCAAGGGGGCCAAGAAACTCAAGGATTTGCTGATCGATTTCGACGACAAGTGGCATGACGCCCCCGATGCCGAATTCCAGAAACAGTACAACAAGCTGCTCTTGAACCTGCAGCACGATCTGGGCGATATGCGCCCCTCTCCGATCGTCAGCATGGCCGCTGCGGCGGTCGAGAAGCGCCATGTGCGCGATTTGCGCAAGGCCAAACAGCCGAAAATCCCGGCGATGGAGGAAGTCTGATGGACGGCAATGTTTCAGGCAAGGCTTATGCCTTGACCATCCTTTCCCCGATCAAGAATGGCCACGTCGACGGCAGATCGTGCGGCGACGTGATCCGCGACCAGTTGGAAAGCTGGAACATGCTGCAAAACAGCCCGATGGCGCGCGTGCCGCAAACCTATCTGGCGCGCTTCTTCGTGCTTGACGACGTGTTCACCGAATCGCTGCCGGGTGCGAACGCTTTCGACACCATGAGCGACTTTTTGCCGGTTGTGCCCGATAGCGTACGGCGCTTTGCGCTGCCGTCCGAAGGGCATTTGAAATCGAAATACCTGGTGTTTTCGAGCGACTTTCACGGCGACCTCGACATGTATCTGCAGGGCATGTGGCAAGCCATTGCTCCCGAAGTGCAAAGTGTGTGGCAGCATTGCTACGGGTTCGATGCGGTCAAGGATGCAGCCGGTTTCGCCGCCTACATGAAGCGCTGCCAGCTGGGCGCCTCGCTATTCTTCGTCGGCTCGAACGATGAGCCGCTCGAAGCGCAATTGAAGGCGCTTTATCTGAAGCAGGAATTCTCGCGTTTCGCACTGGAGTCGCAAGGCTTGCCGACCGCCGAATTGAAGGCGCGCTACCAGGAATTCATCGCCCGTGTAAAGCCGCGCGATCTTGCCGGGCCGTCTTGGGAGCCCGGGCAGTACAGCCTGCTCAAGCACAGCGAGTCGCAACAGGAGGCCGCACTATGACCGCCTCGCTCGATTTGTTCGACATCCAGGGCGACATTGTGCGTCCCTATGGCCGCTTCGGCTTCCCGTTCGGGCGCTACGTGTTCTTCAACATCCGCGACGGGCGCAAAGGCCGCGCCTTCCTCGGTGCGGTGGCCGCGAAAGTGACGACGGCCGCAACCTGGAACGTCGGGCCCGATCCGATACCGAAGCCGCTGGCAACCGCCAATATCGCCTTGACCTATCAAGGCTTGAAGAGCCTCGAATTGCCGCAAGCTTCGCTCTCGGGCTTCCCCGAGGAATTCGTCATGGGCATGAAGGCGCGCAAGGATATCCTCGGCGACGACGGGCCTAGCTCGCCCGAACACTGGGACCCGATCTGGCGTGCCAGCCGTGTGAAAGACCGCAGCCTCGACGTGCATATGCTGGTCTCCCTCAATGCGCAAACCATGGAAGCGCTGGAAGACCGCTATCGCTGGCTGCAGGCAACCGCCGCGGCGTCCGACGGCGGCGCGGTGCAGCTCACAGGCCATCGTGGCGAAGACGGTGAGGACTTGCCCTACCAGGAAGGCCATGCGCTGGTCGAAGACGGCCGGCCCTGCAGCAAGGAGCACTTCGGTTATACCGATGGCATAGGCGACCCTTACTTCGAAGGCCTGGCCGATGCGCCCGAACGCGTCAAGGGCCGCGGCAAGCAACTCGATGGCGGCAAGTGGGCGCCGTTGGCAACGGGTGAATTCCTGCTCGGCCATCTCGACGAGGCGCACGAATATCCGCCCGCGCCAAACCCTTTTCTGCTCTCGCGCAACGGCACCTTCATGGTGTACCGCAAGCTGCATGAAAACGTGGCGAGCTTCGAGAGCTTTCTCGAGCGCGAAAGCCGCAGCTTCCTCGGCAGCAAGGCGTTGTTGAAGGCCAAGTTCGTCGGCCGCTGGGCCGACAATGCCGCGCCCATTGTTGCCGCGCCGGACGACAAGAGCAAGGCCGAATGGGATGCGCGCTTCGCCAAGGCCAGCGATGCGGAAAAAGACCGCATGCTGTCCGATTTCACCTACGATGAGGATATGAGCGGCGCCAAGTGCCCGTTCTCGTCCCACATCCGCCGCAT
>DASVYZ010000289.1:0-3781 GCA_036391935.1 Burkholderiaceae bacterium
GCAGATGGCCCGAGACCATGCCTGTCGTCATCATGCACAAGCCCATCAGCCCGGTGCCGAAGGCGTAGTGCGTCGTCTGGTATCTGCCGGGGGCGAGTTGCTGCATCAGGTAGATCATGAAGCCGACCGAGCCGAAGCCGAAGAAGAATTTTTCCACCACGACGCCTGCCGTGATGAGCGTGAAATCGCCCGGCTGGAAGATGCTCATCAAGAGGAAGGTGACGTTGGGAATGTTGACCGCACAGCATAGGATGAAGAGCGTGGATTTCAAGCCGCGCCTGGCGACGAAGATGCCGCCCAGGAGCGAGCCCAGCAGCACCGCTGCCAGGCCATAGGTGCCGTAGATCACGCCGAGCATTTCATTGGTCAAGCCCAGCCCGCCTTTGGCAATGGGGTCCACCATGAAGAAGGGGCCGATCTTTTCCAGCAAGCCGATCGACAGGCGGAACAGGAAGGCGAAGGCGATCATGAGCCAGACGTCGCGCTTCTGGAAGAAGGTGAGGAAGGCGTCGGCCAGGATGCGCCAGGTGTCGGCGAAGGAAGCCGGCGTGTTTTCGGCGCGCGCGCCCTCGGGCATGGCGCGCATATGCCACAGGCACATCAACAAGGTGACGCCCGCGACGATGAAGAAGATCACGCGCCAGGCGGCGATCCAGTCGGCGCCGAAGGTTTGATGCGTATGCAGCCAGCCGCTCAGGTACACCAGACCGCCGTAACCGACGATGGGGCCGATGTTCCACGACAGGCTTTGCACGCCGCAATAGAGCGATTGGCGCCGGCTGTCGAGCGAGGTGACGTAGACGCCATCGGAGGCGATGTCTTGTGTCGCGCCGATGAACGATAGCAGCCAGAATGCGGCCAGGATCGGGAACATCGAGTCGGGCATGCCCATCAGCACGCCGACGCCGGCGAAACCGATGGCGATCATCAACTGGGCGCACAGCACGAAAAATTTCTTGGTGCGGTACATCTCGACGATCGGGGCGAACAGCGGCTTGATCGTATAAGCCAGGATCAGCGAGCTGGCGTAGCCGGCTGCGGCGCCATTGCCCATGTCGAGATTCTTGAACATGATCGAGATCACGGAAGTCAGCATGACGTAGGTCAGCGCCATCGTGAAATAACCGGTGGGCACCCACCAGAGCGGGGAGCGGATCGGCGGCGTATCGTTGTCTTCGACGGCGGAAATGGCTTGCATGAATGTCTCGTATCGTTATTGTGGGTCGTAATGCCTATTGTGCCGCTCGCGCAATTCCGGGCCTGTCAGGTCGCATTGTAATGCGGCAGCCGTCTTCCTCTTCGGGTGTACGCCCAAGATGGTCGCGCAGGATGCGGGCCGCACCGACAAAGGCCGGGTAGGGCGCGGTGATGACATAGGTCGGAATCGCCGCATTGAAGCTGGAAAAGCGGCCCTTGCTTTCGAAGCGCTGACGGAACGGCGATTGCGCGAAGTAGCTGCCCAGGCGCGGCACCACCCCGCCGCCGATATAGATGCCGCCCTTGGCCGCAAGCGTGACGGCGAGGTTGCCGGCGACCGTGCCGAGCATGGCGCAAAAGCATTCGAGCGTTTCCTGGCACAACGCATCCCGGCCTTCGAGCGCGCGCGAGACGATGGCGGCCGCGGTCGGCTTGGCGGGTGTCGCCGCGCCGTGCTGTGCGGCGAGCGCCTCGAAGATCAGTGGAATGCCAGTGCCGGAAACCAGGCGCTCGGCCGATACATGCTCATAATGCTGCCAGCAATGGCGCAGTACGGCGAGCTCGCGTTCGTCGGCGGGCGAGAACGTGACGTGTCCGCCCTCGCTTGACAGCGCGAGCCAGGAGCCGTCTTTCGGTACGAGGCCGGCCACGCCGAGCCCGGTACCGGCGCCGACCACGCCGACTACGCCGTCGTCGATTGCATGGCCGCCGCCGACCTGTTCCAGTTCGGCCGCCGACAGGTGCGGCACGGCCATGGCCAGTGCGGCGAAGTCGTTGACCACCAACAGGGTTTCGAATCCGAGAGTGCGGCGGCTGGCTTCGATCGAAAACTCCCAATGGTGATTGGTCATCTTGATGGTGTCGCCATTGATCGGATTGGCGATGGCGATCACGGCGTGACGTATCGCCTCCGAGGCGAAGTCATCGAGATAGGCACGCACGGCATGCACGAACTGGGCGTGTTCCGCGCAAGAGAGCGTGGCGATGCGCTCGATGCGGCCGTCGCCGTAGTCGAGCGCGAAGCGCGCATTGGTGCCGCCGATGTCGGCCAGGAGGAGGGGCGGTGTATCGCGCATGACGGGTCCAGTCCGGATGATTTGTTTAGCGTTTACCAGCGACAGCGGCGCGAGCGATGCCGCGCGCGGTCGCGGGAACGGTCGCGCTCGCAGGCAGGCGGCAGGGCTTGTGCGATGCGGGCGGCCTCGAGGTCATCATGATGCTTTCAGGCTCGTTGGCCCTGGATGAAATCGCGGTACCACATGGCGCTGTCCTTGAGCGTGCGGCGCTGGGTTTCATAGTCGACGTGGACGATGCCGAAGCGCTTGGCATAGCCCGAGTTCCATTCGAAATTGTCGAGCAGGCTCCAGAGGAAATAACCGCGCACGTCCACGCCTTGCTTCATCGCGGCCGCCAGTGCCTCAAGATGGGTTTCGACGTAACGGATGCGCTCGCTGTCGGTCACGCGGCCTTCTATCAATCGATCGACGCGGGCCATGCCATTTTCGGTGATGTAGATGGGCGGCAGCTCGTATTCTCTTTTCAATGCCAGCAGCAGCTCGGTCAAGCCTTGGGGCCAGATTTCCCAGCCCATGTCGGTGAAGCCGTGTTCGCCCTTGGGCTGGCGCGGCGGCGTCTCGGCGCTGCAGAAGGCACGGAAGTAGTAATTGACGCCGAGGAAGTCGAGCGGCTGGCGGATATCGTTGAAATCGTTATCAAGGACGGTCGGCGCATTGGCGCCGTGAGCTTTCAAGGCCAGTTCGGGATAACGTCCCTTGAAGATCGGGTCCATGAACCATTGCACCGAACGCGAGTATTCATAGGCGGCCAGCGCGCGGTCGGCTTCGCTGTCGGTGGCGGGGTCGGCCGTCCATTGATTGAGCACGATGCCGAGTTTTGCCGGCGTGTTTTGCGCACGCATCGCCTGCATGGCCAAGCCGTGCGACAGCAGCAGATGGTGCGAGACCTGGATCGCCGATTTGGCATCGGCCACGCCCGGCGCGAACTGGGCGTTGCCATAACCGAGGTTGGCGCTGCACCAGGGTTCGTTGTGCGTGGCGATGGTTTGCACGCGGTCGCCGAAGCGGCGTGCGACTTCATGCGCATAGTCGGCGAAGCGCTTGCACGTATCGCGGGAAAGCCAGCCGCCATCGTCCTGCAAGCCTTGCGGCAGATCCCAGTGATACAGCGTCAAGTGGGCTGCCATGCCCTTGCTTGCGAGGGCGTCGAGCAGACGGTCGTAGAAGTCGAATCCCTTTTCATTCCACGCGCCCTTGCCCAGGGGCTGCACGCGCGACCATGCCATCGAAAAGCGGTAGGCATCGATGCCCAGGCTGGCCATCAGGTTCACGTCTTCGCCGTAGCGATGATAGTGGTCGCAGGCGATGTCGCCGCTGCTGCCGTCGATGATTTTTCCAGGTTGATGCGTGAAGGTATCCCAGATCGAAGGGCCTTTGCCGTCCTTGTCGGCGGCTCCTTCGATCTGATAGGCGCTGGTGGCGACGCCCCAGGTGAATGTGGAGGGAAACTTGACGGAATTATGCATTGGGCAAACTGTTTGTGTCGGGGTTGATTGGGTTGTCTGGTC
>DASVYZ010000290.1:0-5605 GCA_036391935.1 Burkholderiaceae bacterium
TGCGCAATTCGTGCGACACGTCGGCCAGCACCTTGCGCCGTTGCCGCTCGTTCGCTTCGAGCGCTTCGGCCATGGCGTTGACGTGCTGCGCCAGCTCGGCCAGTTCATCGTGCCCGATCAAGGGCACGCGCGTATCGAACCTGCCGCGAGCGATGCTTTGCGTCACGCGGCGCAGCGCCGCCACCGGCCGCAGCAGGCGCTGCGCAAACAACACCGCCGCAAGCGTCGATAGCGCCAGCAAGGCCGCGGCCAGCCACAGCAACTCGCGTACCTGGCCGCGCACGAAGCCGCGCGCCGCTTCGCCGGGAAGCTGGTGCACCGGCATCAGGTTGAGACGGCCCACCACGCGGCCATCGACTTCGACGGTACGGGAAATCCCCGGTTCCGGGTTGCGCGGGCCGATCAGCGGCTGGCCTTGCTCATCGAACACGGTGAGACGCAAGCCGAAGCCCAAGGGATCGCTGACCGCGCCGTTCGGACGCGGCGGCGGGGCATCTGTCCGCGCCAGCGGCGGCGGAGGGGCGGGGCGGCCATCGCGTGCGGGCGGCGGATCGGCTCCCGGCGGCGGCCCCAGCGGTGCGTTGGGCGCTTCATCGCCGGTTTCGCCAGTGGCCATGCGTTGTTCATGGCGTCGCCTATCCAGCAGTTGTGCCAGCGCGCGCGGGTTGCGCCGCAGCCATTCGAAATCGCCGCGCTCGCGATATTGCTTGGCCAACTCATCGCGGATGTCATCGAGCGGCTGGCTCTGCAGCTCATTCAGGTAAGCCAGGAAACCGTGTTCGAGGTTGCGGCTGGTGATCCAGGCCATGGTGCCCAGGCAAAGCACCACCATGACGATCGCGGCGGCGACAAGTTTGAAGGCAATCGTCATGCGCATCCGCGCGGCTTTCCATGTAATTGGTCTGATCCAAGTATGCAACATTGGCCGGCAAATGTGGAGCAATCATGAAGATCGCCCTGTTTGGCGCAATATTTTTTTCTCCATTTTCTCTGCACATTTGCGCGGCAGTCTGGCTCCTGTTTCCGGCGGATTGTATCGCCGAATTCCTTCGCGACGTCCATTTGGGAGCCACGCCATGAACAAGACCAATATCAATACACAATTCGATCGCCTCGGCGCATTGCTGGCATCGGCCTTCATGCTTTCCGCCTGCGGCGGGTCCGCTTCGGATTCGCCGCAAGACAGTGCGGGCGCATCGATCAAACAAGTTGAACGAGCCGCTACGCCGACACGGCACGAAACCCCGGTTGCCATTGCCGACGCCAGCGGCACGGTGCAAACCATCAGCACGGCAGGATTCATCGATACCGGCAATGTGTTCTTCACACCGCAAGGCAATGGCCGCGCCTGCGCCACCTGCCACGTGGAGGCGCAGGCCTGGAGCGTGACGCCAGCGGCGTTGTCGGCACGTTTCACGGCCAGCCAGGGTACGGACCCCATTTTTCGGAGCGTCGATGGCACGAATTCGCCCAACGCGGCCGTGGCCACGCTGGCGCAAAAGCAAAGCGCGTACAGCATGCTCTTGTCCAAGGCCGTGATCCGCGTCGGCTTGCCCATCCCGGCCGGTGCGGAATTCCGGCTGACCCAGGTGAGCGATCCCTACGGCTTTGCCAGCCAGGCGCAATTGTCGCTGTTCCGCCGGCCGCTGCCGACCGCCAATCTGAAGTTCGGCAACACCGTGATGTGGGATGGGCGCGAAACCCTGGCCGGTTCTGCGGCAACTGCCTGCGCTTCCGACACGCCGCCGGCAAGCTGCTTTGCTTCCATGGCTACCGATTTGCAGGCCCAAGCCAACAACGCGGTGCAGACCCATGCGCAATCTGCTGCCGGTTTCACGGCAATCCAGCAACAAGCGGCGGTCGGATTCGAAACCGGCTTGTTCGTCGCGCAAGCCGGCGACAATCAAGCGGGCAGCCTGAACGCCGGTGGCGCCAACGGCGGCGTGCAAAACCTTGCGGCGGGCAACTTCTACTTTGGCATCAACGATTTCTTCGGCGGCGACTATGAGACGAGAGCGCCATTCAACAGCAATGCGATGACGCTGTTTGCAGCATGGGGCAATGTCGCGCCGCCTCCGCCGTCGCCGCAACCCCGCGTGGCGCCTCCATCGCCCGCAACCGCGGCGCAAGCCGCGATTGCGCGCGGCGAACGCCTGTTCAATACGCGGCCTTTCCCCATTACCAACGTAGCCGGCTTGAACGACGTGCTGAATCGGCCGGTCGTGCGCGGCACTTGCAGCACCTGCCATGAAACGCCGAACGCCGGCACCCAATCGGTGCCGCGCCTGTTCAACACGGGCGTTGCCGGTGCGGCACTGCGCACGCCTGACATGCCGCTTTATACGCTGAAAAACATTGCCACCGGCGCCACCGTGCAAACCACTGACCCAGGCCGCGCACTGATCACGGGCAAGTGGGCCGACGTGGGCAAGTTCAAGGTGCCGAACCTGCGCGCCCTTGCGGCCCGCCCGCCTTACTTCCACAATGGTTCGCGCGCGACGCTGGGCGGGGTGGTGGACTTTTACGACAGGCGCTTCAATGCCAACTTCACGCCGCAGGAAGTGGCCGATCTGACTGCCTTCCTGCAGGCGCTCTAGAAGATCGAGCGCCGCGTGAGCGTGGTGAAGCGTTCCAGCGCCATCGTGCCGGCCAAGGAATTGCCGTTTTCGTCGAGCCCGGGCGACCACACCGCCACCACCAGTTCGCCCGGCACCAGCGCCAAGATGCCGCCGCCCACGCCGCTCTTGGCCGGCAAACCGACGCGGTAGGCGAAATCGCCCGCCGCGTCATAGGTGCCGCAGGTCAGCATGGTGGCGTTCAAGCGCTTGGAAGAGCTGAAGTCGATGATGCGCGTATGGTCCCAGGGCACGGTGCCGTGGTTGGCCAGGAAAGCGCCGGCGCGCGCCAATTCCACGCAATTGATGGCAATCGAGCATTGGCGGCAATAGCCGTGCACGATGTCTTCGACGCCGTTGTGCAGGTTGCCGAAGTCTTTCATCAAATGCGCGATGGCATAGTTGCGGTGCGCCGTGCGATGTTCCGAGCGCCATACCGTGCTGTCGAAATCGAGGTCCGGCGTGCGCGACACCATGCGCATGAACTGCAGCAGGGCGATGTCGGCCTGCACGAAGCGCTGCGCCAGGATGTCGTGGATCACCAGTGCGCCGGCATTGATGAAGGGGTTGCGCGGAATGCCTTTTTCCAGCTCGAGCTGCCACAGCGAATTGAACGGGTTGCCCGAAGGCTCGCGCCCTACGCGCTCCCAGATCGCATCGCCTTCGCGCGAAAATGCCAGCGCCAGCGCGAACAGCTTGGTCACGCTCTGCGCCGAAAAGCGTGTTTCGGCGTCACCTGCCGTATACGTGCGGCCATCGAGACAGTAGACGGCGATGCCGAATTGATTCGGCGCCACCTTGGCCAGCTCAGGGATGTAATTGGCAACCTTGCCCTTGGACAGGAGAGGTTTGACTTCTTCGTAGATCGAATCGAGGATCAGCTGATAATTGATCGCCATGAATGGTTGGATGGGAAGTAATTTTTCCGTATCCTAACATTTCAGTCGTCCTCGCGTTCGAACAAATCAGCCACAGGGCAATCGAATACCGTCGCCAAGCCTTCCAGTAAGCCCACATCGAGCTTGTTGGCGCTGTTGTTGACCACGCGCGTCAGTTGCGAGTGCGAGATTTCGAGCGTGCCCAATTCCATCAAGCGTTTCCATAAATCGGTAACGAAGCGGATCTTGTTCTGGGCCATGAGAGTGGGAATGCGCAAAACAACCTTGCGCTCCACCCGGGCGGGTTTGGAAGGGGATTTTTTCTGTGCCATAAGTAATATGCCGTACCTCACTACGACCTGGTACCGCTGTAAATCTGCTGCGCAATCCAATCTCGCGCCTGCGCACTACGATTTCCAGCGGTGCCAACGGCCGCATTGTACGCCCGTTCGATTTTATTTGCATCTGTTGCAAACATACATCATGAACAAAAATTGTTTGCCGTATGCGCAAATAAATTGCGAAAAGCTATTGCGCGGATTCTTTGGCTATGTCAGAATGCAATCACTCGCCAAACAAAGCGGCGAGCGAAATCTAAGCATTGCAGTAAATCCTTTAACCCTTTTCGGAAAACCGATCGTGAACGCAAACCTGACCATATCGACGAATTACGGAGACCGCCATGCGCTGGTCACGTCGTCGCTGGCCGGCAAAGGCGCATCGGTTATGCCGGTCGCCGCTGCGGCGCGAGCATGGTTGGCGGGCAACACGGGCACACAGTACGGCCCCAAGTCCATTCACAACCAGATCGTCGGCAGCTTGTTCGGCACCGACGAGTTCGGCACCAATGGACTCGGCTCCGAACAAAAACATAGCATCCGGAGGTTTAGCAAACCTCGTGTCGCAAATGCCTAGGCACTAGCGACAGACCGAAAGGTCAAGGCCCCAAGCCCGGATGCTCCGCAAGGACCTCCGGGTTTTTGTTTTGCCGGCCCAGGCGCAACGCCTGGCCATGTGGTAAAGGCGTCTGCTGCAGCGGACGAGCAATGAAGCCCTCTATGTTCGAGGCCTTCCTTCGCGATGCGGAGGATGATGCAGTAAAGGCGCAGGGCGCGGGCCCGTCTTCCTCACGAGAGGGGCCCGCGTCCGGAGTGCGCCGCATTGAAAAGCGCTTCTTGATAAAGCGCACGGCGAGTCGCAGGGCTTGCTCACGCGTGGAGTGGCGCTCTTCAATGCGTTTGTCACACGACAGACTGAAAGTTTCATCACAGCCAGGCGCGCTTCTGGTTCGGGTCCGCAACCCCGAACGACCATGCGCTCCGGGTCTTGCAGGTGACGGCGTTGCGGCCGCTGCGAGATCAAACCGTACCGGGCGGACCCTTGGAGTGGGACGCCGCCCCTTAATCGCGCCTGGCAACGCTGATGAAAAACGAATTCAACTATGCGCGCGTCGCGCCGCCTGAAGGACTTGCAGTTCCCAGATAGGGTTCGCGGGAAGATCAAGCCGGCGCCACCGGGAAGTATCCGGCACGCGTAAAGCCGTTAAGCAATCCGAAAGTTTGTTTGTGTTAACCCCGGAGGCAACCGGGATTTTTCCAGTCGCTTCAGAACGGGCATGGCGTTGTTGCTCTCGCCTCGCCCCGCCCATTCTGAAGCGGCCTTATGCCGAATTTATGCCGAATTGAACGCGGCCTGACGTTCAACTTTTCATCCATCAACCATCATGCGACACAGGTGAATTCATGCAAACCCAGATTTTGACTTTGGACATTTCAGGAAATCCATTCGACTGGATTTCAGCCAAGGAAGCCGTTCATTACTACGCCACGGGCAAGGTGGCATGGGATCTGGGAGAACGTGAATTCATCTTTCGCGGCGGTCATTCGCACACGGGCGCGCAATCGGTGATTGCGGTCAAGCCCATCATCGCGATTGCCGGTTCGGAGATCATGGCGCGCAAGCTGCGTGTGGAATTGCCGCTGGGCGACCACAACGACTTGCTGTTCCGCCGCGACCGCCACGCCTGCGCCTACTGCGGCGAACAGTTTCCGCGCCAAGCCCTGTCGCGCGACCACATCGTGCCGCGTTGCAAAGGCGGACAAGACACCTGGA
>DASVYZ010000291.1:0-3726 GCA_036391935.1 Burkholderiaceae bacterium
GCAGCCCCAGGCGCGAATACTGGCCCGGCACGAAACGATAATTCTCCGGGCGTGTGGCGCGGAAAATGAACAAATCTCCCGGCAGGCGCTCCATCGAAACAAGGGTTTGTTGCGTTGCCTTCTCGACAGCCTGGTCGTTTGCTTGCTGCATGTTTGTGCCCCTGGGTATAGTGTCAAGAATATGGGGTTGCAAAGCGACACTTCAAGAAAGCGATAACGCTGCCGATAAAGGAATAGATCGCGACCAGTGTGATCTTGGAGAATCAACATGTCAGTCAATAGCATAGCGAGTTTGTCAACGGCCATGGCCACCACCCAGACCGACACGCAAATCGGCGTCGCCGTCTTGAAGAAAGCCATCGACATTGAGAGCAGCAGCGCGCTGGCCTTGTTGCAAGCTTTGCCCGCTCCTGCGCCGGCCAATCTGCCCTCCAATCTTGGCCAAAATATCAACACGACCGCATAAGACTTTTTTATTCGCCTTGTTGTGTTGACGAGCACCTGTCAACTCTGACAGTTTGATTTTTTTTGCGCTGTAAATATCATTCAGAATGCTGCTCCCCGGAAATACCCGGCCGAGTCGCTGCGCGCAGGAAATACCATGTTCTTGGGATGGCGCGCCGCAGCAATGCAGTGTGTAATGCTGACGATACCAAGCATGCAACCCGAGCTTTCAGCCATCGACATGTCATACGCACGATACAAGTTCAACAAGGCGGTGCAATCGCTCAAGGAAGCCGGCGTGCGTCGCCGTGAATGGCTCGCCAGCGACCACGTTTATCGGTTGCTGCGCCTGACGGCGAGCGATGTGCCCAGCGAACTGCAGCAGGAGTTCCAGCAATTTCAGCGTGAAATGCGGCCCATCCTGCGTGCCAGCGAAATCGGCATTCCGCAATGGAGCACCATCCGCACATTAGACGATGAAACGGTCTCGCGCATCATCGAACGTGTCCGGCGCATGCATGAGGTGTTCGAAAAGCAACCGGAGCGGCAAGTCGCGTCTGTGCCGCCGGTTGCCGCCTCCGCCTGAGCGGCTTTTGCCGTTACACCCGTTCCTCCCGTGATGCCGGTTGGGCCGGCAAACTGCCTTATACTGTCGCTCTTTGCCGACCGGTACGGAGAACAATTTGAGCAGTGCATCCAAACGTAATTGGCGCCGCCAGGCATTGATCT
Source organism: Burkholderiaceae bacterium (assembly GCA_036391935.1). GTDB lineage: Bacteria > Pseudomonadota > Gammaproteobacteria > Burkholderiales > Burkholderiaceae_D > PKWO01. Next base: position 1,174 of record DASVYZ010000291.1, read on the forward strand.
GGGGCGGCGGCGCGCTGGGCGCCGCGTTCGCCTTGATTCTCCTCATGGTTGCCTACGTTTATGTCTTCGTCGTGCCCAATCTGCCGACGCTTGAATCGATCACCGATTACCAACCCAAGATTCCGCTGCGCATCTATACTGCCGATCATGCGTTGATCGGCGAGTTCGGCGAAGAACATCGCAACTTCGTTCCGATCAAGGATATGCCGGATGTGATGAAGAAGGCGGTGCTCGCGGCGGAAGACGCCAGGTTCTACGAGCACGGCGCGCTCGACATGCGAGGCATGTCGCGCGCCCTGGCAAAAGACTTGGTCACGCTGTCGTTCAGGCAGGGCGGCGGCACGATCACGATGCAGGTGGCCCGCGAATTCTTCCTCTCCAAGCGCAAATACCTGTTCCGCAAGGTTACGGAAATCGTGCTGGCCTATCGTATCGAATCGGCCCTGACCAAGGACCAGATCCTCGAGCTGTACATGAACCAGATCTACCTCGGCGAGCATGCCTACGGCTTCGGCAGTGCGGCGCAGATCTACTACGGCAAACCGGTCAAGGACGTGACCCTGGCCGAGGCCGCCATGCTGGCCGGCTTGCCGCAACGTCCGTCCCAGCATAATCCCTACGTCAATCCCGCGTATGCCAAGCAGCGCCAACAGCATATCCTCGACCATATGCATACGCTGGGCTGGATTACGGATGCGCAATTCCAGGAGGCCATGCACGAGCCGCTGCACTTGAACAGCAGCGCCCAGCCGTTCGCCACGCATGCCGAATATGCCGCGGAACTGGTGCGGCAGCAGATCGCCAAGCAATTTCCCGACGATGTATACACGCACGGCTACGTGGTTACCACGACGCTGAACAAAGCCGACCAGGATGCGGCCTACGATGCCGTGCGGCGCAACGTTATCGAATACGATCATCGCCACGGCTATCGCGGCCCGGAAGGCTTTGTCGAACTGCCGCTCGAAGACAGCAAGCGCGAAGAGGCCATTGCCGAAGAATTGATCAGGCACACTCCCAGCGACAACCTGATGCCGGCCATCGTTCTCGAGGCGGGGCCAAAGCGGATCAAGGCCGAAATGCAAGGCGGCAAGACCATCGAGATCAGCGGCGAGGGCCTGCGTTTCGCCGCGCCGGGTTTGGCGGCCAAGGCTGCCAAGGACAGGAAGATCAGCCGCGGCTCGCTGATTCGCGTCAGCAAAGACGCGAAGGATAATTGGGAGGTCAACCAGTTGCCCGAAGTCGCCGCGGCCTTCGTCGCCATCGATTCCGATACCGGCGCCTATCAGGCACTGGTTGGCGGGTTCGACTTCAATCTGAACAAGTTCGACCACGTCAGCCAGGCCTGGCGCCAGCCCGGCTCCTCGTTCAAGCCCTTCGTCTATTCCGCAGCCCTGGAAAAGGGCTTCTGGCCCGGTACGCAAATCAACGACGTGCCCTTGAGCGTGACGCCGGCCGAGAGCGGCGGCGGGCCCCTATGGGAGCCGAAGAACGACGACGGCTTCGACAATGCCCCGATCTCGATGCGCTATGCGCTCGCCAAATCGAAGAACGTGCCTTCCGTGCGCATCCTGAAAGCGATCACGCCGCAATATGCCCAACCCTATGTGGCGCGTTTCGGTTTCGATGCCGCCAAGATCCCGACCAACCTGACCATGGTGCTGGGCACCGGCTCGGTGACGCCCCTGGAGGAAGCGGGCGCCTACGCCGTGTTTGCCAACGGCGGCTTCCAGATCCAACCCTATATGGTCGACAAGATCGCCGACACCAAGGGCAAGACCTTTTTCGAAGCCAAGCCCACGCATGCCGGCCAGGAAAGCGAACGCGTCATCGATACGCGCAATGCCTTCATCATGAACAGCATGCTGCAGCAAGTGGTGCGCTCGGGCACCGGTGCGATGGCGTCGAAGCTGGGACGCGGCGACATCGCCGGCAAGACCGGCACCACCAGCGATGCCCTGGACGGCTGGTTTTCCGGTTATGGCGGCAAGCTGGTGGCTGTGTCGTGGATGGGCTACGACGAACCGAAATCGCTGGGCAGCCGCGAATTCGGTGCGACCTTGGCCTTGCCGGCCTGGATCGACTACATGCGCGTGGCTTTGAAGGGCGTGCCGGAAGTGCAGCGTCCTGTACCGGGAGGGGTGGTGCAGAACAATGGCGACTGGATTTACGCCGAATTCGCCGAGTCCGGCGGCGTGGCGACCCTGGGCATGGAGGATGCGCAGGCGACACAGGATCAGCAGCAGCTCGCGCCGGAGCCGGTCGCCGCACCGATCCAGGGGGCAACCCAGCCGGCCAATCAGCCGACGCCGGAAGAGCAGGAAAGGCAGCGCGCGATTGATCTGTTCAAGGGTGACGACAACAAGTAAGAACCCCTCGCCCGCAGGCGGGAGAGGGGAAGGGCGGGCGGCGATCCGATGAGGGACGTTGTGGTTTGACTGGCTCTGCCACACCACGGTAACGACGCGCGAAGAGATGTGGGTAAAAACCGGGTCTGCGGCGAGCGGGGTTCAGGCATGCCGCGTCGGAGACTTGGAGGTTCAAGCCACGCTC
>DASVYZ010000292.1:0-10726 GCA_036391935.1 Burkholderiaceae bacterium
CAACAGCGTAAACTACACGGCAAATTGGTGGACCCAGGGCAACAACCCATCTACCAATAGCGGTGGCGCGGGCAGCGGCCAGCCATGGACATCGAACGGTGCCTGCGGTACACCTACTCCCACTCCAACGCCGACTCCCACGCCTACCCCGACACCGACGCCCACTCCGACTCCTACCCCAACGCCCACGCCTTCGTGCAGCGCACCGGCCTGGAGCTCGAGCTCGGTCTACACCGGTGGCCAGCAGGCGGTCTATGACAATTACCTGTGGCAGGCTTCGTACTGGACGCAAGACAATACACCGACCGCTGGCGGCTCCGGTCCGTGGAACCTGGTCGGCTATTGCGGCGCCCTGCCGGGCAAGGCGTCGTCGGCATTGTTCGCACCGTATGTCGACGTGACGATGAATTACCCGCTGGCAGCCGATGCCCCGCAGGTCGGCTATCACTACACGCTGGCCTTCATCATCGACAGCGGCAGCTGCACAGCTTCGTGGGCCGGCACGATCCCGCTATCATCCAACCTCTATCTGTCCGACATCAACACCATCCGCTCGCAAGGCGGCGACGTGGTGGCCTCGTTCGGCGGCGCGGCGGGCAGCGAATTGGCCACGACATGCGGCAGCGCCAGCGCGCTGCAGGCACAATACCAGACCGTGATCACGCAATATGCCCTGAAGCGCATCGATTTCGACGTGGAAGGCGGCGCCTTGGGCAATAGCTCGGCCAATGCGATGCGCAACACGGTCATCGCCGCGCTGCAAAAAGCCAACCCCGGCCTGCAGGTCTCGTTCACCCTCCCGGCCTTGCCGAATGGCTTGACATCGCAGGGCGTGACCTTGCTGCAGGATGCGGTATCGAAGGGCGTCAACATCACGACCGTCAACGTGATGGCAATGGACTATGGCACTGCCTACGACAATGGCGGCCAGATGGGCCTCGATGCGATGTATGCCGCCTGGTCCACCATGAACCAGCTCGAACCGCTTTACCCGGCGCTATCGCACGCCGCGATCGCGGCCAAGGTCGGTGTGACGCCGATGATAGGCCAGAACGACAATTCGGCCGAAGTGTTCACGCTGGCGCACGCGTCTTACCTGGTGTCGGCTGCAAGCTCGAATGGCGTCGGCTTCCTCGGCTTCTGGTCCGAGACGCGCGACACGCCATGCCCGGGAGGCACGCCTGCCACGCCGGCCCTCGGCAACTGCAACGGCAACGGGGCTGCGCAGTTCGCTTACGGTAACGCGTTCAGGTCGTTCTGAGCACGCGGTTCCATGCCGTGATGCAGGGAGGGTGCTCGCACCCTCTTTTTCATTTCTGCCTATCCATTCAAGCCGCAAGCCGCCGCGAGCGCAATTCGTGTTCCAGCAGCATGCGCTTGCGCGCCAGCCCGCCGGCATAATCGGTCAGCGAGCCATTGCTGCCGACCACACGATGGCAAGGCACGATGATGGAGACCGGATTGCGCCCTATTGCCGCGCCGACCGCGCGTGCCGCCTTGGGCCGCCCGACCGCGCGGGCGTGTTCGCCATAGCTGACGGTAGTGCCGTAAGGGATGCGCAGCAACTGGCGCCAGACTTCCTGCTGAAACGGCGTGCCGCGCAGATCAAGCGGCAGGTCGAAATGCTCGCGGGTGCCGGCAAAGAATTCCTCGATCTGGCGCACGGCCTGCCGCACGACGGCATGCCGCGCATCGCGCTGCCAACCATCCTTGCCCTTGAAATGGCGGTGTTGTTCGAAATAGATGCCGCACAGGCCGCGCTCGGTCGCGGCGACCGTCAGCTTGCCCACGGGACTGGGCATGTCGGTATAAGAGATCACGATATTTCCTTTTCCACGTGCAACGAGTTCCACAACAGCAGCGCCGCATAGCCGCGCCAGGGCGACCATCCGACGGCGCGTGCCAGCAATTGTTTTTCGGACAGGCGCGCCACGTCGTCTTGCGGCTCGCTCAAGGCAGCCGCCTTTTGCAAGCCGAGGTCGCCGGCCGGAAACGCGTCTGGAAAACGCAAGGCGCGCATGGCGACGTATTGCGCCGTCCATTCGCCTATGCCAGGCACGGTGCGCAGTTGGGCTATCGCTTGTGCGAGGCTGGCGCCGGGCTTGATGTCGAGTCCGCCCTCGCTGGCAAAGCGCGCCAGGCCGATGATGGTTTGCGCGCGCTTGCCCGGCATCCCCAGCGGCGCGACGTCGTCGGCCGTCGCGACAGCCAGTGCTTCAGGGCGCGGAAACAGATGCGTCACTTGTTCGAAAGGTGTCGCCGCCGCCTCGCCGAAACTGGCCACGAGCCGGCCGGCAATCGTGCTCGCACCGGCCACGCTGACCTGCTGGCCCAGCACGGCACGCACGGCCAGCTCGAAGGTATCGAAAGCGCCGGGGACGCGCAGCCCCGGTGCCGCGGCGATGTGTTGCGCCAGCATGGCGTCCTGCCCTAGATGGGCTTCGATCACCTCGGGATTGGCGTCGAGATCGAATTGCGTGCGCACGCGCGCCAGCAGTGTCATCAGATGCGGTGCGAGGTGGGGCGCGACTTCAAGTTCGAGCTGCTCGCGCCCTTCGAGCCGGCGCACCTGAATCCAGCCCACGGCATTACCGACGCGCACAGTGCGCCGATAAGCGCCATCCCGCACGCTTTCCACGCCTGGAATGGCACGCCCGGCAAGATAGCCCAGGACTGCGGTCCAGTTGTAAGGCGGGCGGTAAGCCAGACGCAGCATGAGCGCATCGTCTACGCCGGCTTCGGCATTGGCCTCGCGCCGCACCGCCGACGGCGCCATGCCATAGCGTTCGGCAAACAAGGCATTGAAGCGGCGCAGGCTGCCGAAGCCGGCAGCATAAGCAAGCTCGGTCATGGGCAGGCGCGTTTCCTGCAGCAGTTTCTTGGCGAACAGCAGGCGCTGCGTCTGCGCCAGCTCCACCGGGGAAACGCCGAAGTGTTCCTGCAACACGCGCCGCAATTGGCGTGAAGACAAACCGACTTCTTGCGACAGGCTTTCCAGGTCGCCATGATTGAGTGCGCCGGCGGCAATGCGCTGCCACACCGCATAGGCGAGGTTTTGCTGCAAGGCATAGGGTGCCAGTTCCGGCCGGCAACGCAGGCAAGGACGGTAGCCTGCGGCCTCGGCCGAAGCCGCATTGGCGAAGAAGGTGCAAGAGGATGCGCGCGGCGTCTTGACGCGGCATACGGGGCGGCAGTAAATGCCCGTGGTCTTGACGCCGGTAAAGAATACGCCGTCGAAGCGCGTGTCGCGCGCGAGCAGGGCACGATAGCAGATTTCGCGGTCGGGCAGATTGGTGTCGCTGTGATCTTGAGTGTCCATGCACACGTTATACGCCGCAGCCAAGGGAGCGTCTAGCCGTTTTCGGACACGTAAGCGAGGGCGAGGCGACGCACTGAAAAGCTTGCCACGGGCCCATTGGCATTATGCTACCATCGGCGGCCTCGGAACCCATTTCTCAATGACCTCATGTCTTACTTCGATCACGCGGAACTCGCCAGGCTCGATGCCGTCATCAAGGACATCGAAAAGAATACTTCGCACGACAATGCCGAACTGGTGAAGCGGCTGGCCGAATTCTCGATCAAGATCACGGGCGACATTGCCGACATCCTTGCGACCGACCCACTGTCGGATGCCTACATCGGCAAAATCAAACAGGTGCACGAAGAAATCATCGGCAAGCGGCATTCGCGCGATTTCGAAGGCTTGCCCGACTTGAACCTCGACTACGAAGCGAACTGGCCCTATCCCTGGGGCACGCAATGCCCGGAGACGGTCGGCCGCTTCCTGATCGCTTACGGTTTCCTGATTCGCTCTGCCAAGCTCCCGCGCGGCGCGCGCGTGCTTGAAGTCGGCTGCGGCATGGGTTCCCTGACCTGGAACCTGGCGCGCATGGGTTACCGCGTGGACGCGATCGACCCGAACCCGGCGCAATGCGAAGGCGTGCGCAACTTCACGCGCGGTTTTCCCGTGCCGCCTACGGTGATCGCCAGGACGCTCGATGAATGGCTGTCCGAGCGCGAAGCAAGCCGGACCGAAGATAAATACGACGCGGTGATTTTCTTCGAGTCGTTCCATCATTTGATGGACCATCAGGCTTGCCTGCGCACGCTGCTCGAGCGGCACATGCAGCCGGACGGTAAAGTTTTACTTGGCGCCGAACCGATCATGCCCGACACCAGCAACATCCTGCCCTACCCCTGGGGGCCGCGCTTCGATGGCGAATCGCTGCGCGCGATGCGCAACTGGGGCTGGCTTGAGCTCGGCTATACCGAAGCCTATCTGCGCAGCCTGTTCCACAAGCTAGGCCTGGGCTTTCAATGGTTCAAGAGTGCGGCGGCGGCGCCGCACTCCTCGGTCGTGGTCGGTTCGCGCGCCAGCTTCGGCAAGGACTTGCCGTCCGAAGTCGAGGATCGCTACCCGGGCAAGCTCGTCAACGGCATCGATTTCACGCGCGATGGCCTGCCCGACTTCGTTAAGCACGTTTCCGGCTTGTCGCAATGGGAAGAATGGGGACGCTGGACAGAAGGCGATTGCCTGCATATCGAATTCGCGCAAGCGCTGCCGTCGGACTTCACGCTGCAGTTGCAACTGCACGAAGTGTTCGGCCCCAACCTGGACCGGATGCTGCGCGTCAAGGTCGGCGCGCAAGAAAAGCAAAGCCGCTTGAAGGACCCGCGCCGGTCGCCCCTGCATCGCTTCCGGTTCGATGGGACCAATGCGCGCACTATCGACATTTTCGTGCCGCAGCCGACACGGCCGCGCGACTTGCCTGACTTGAACAATGCCGATACGCGCGAACTCGGCATCGGCTTGCGCTTGCTGACCATCGAAGAAGGCGAAACCGCCAAGGGCGGTTTGCTGGCGCGGCTGTTTGGATGAGGGTTTTACGCTTCGCGTAAAATGCGTTTATGGACATCACGCTGACCGAACTCGAAGAGGCAATCAATTACTGGCGGCAGCTCAGGCCTTCGCAAGGCGAGGAGCGCGCCTTGTCACCCGAGGTCAATACCTTGGCGACGGTGTATGCGACGATGATCTACTGCCACCAGCGTGCAATGCCGCTCGACAGCTTGAATGCGTCGAGCCGGCAATTGATCGAGGGGTGGCGCCAGAAAAAAGCCTAAGCAGCGAGATGCCTGGCCTGCCGTTGCGGCAGTGCAGGCTTTTCCTTGTGTGGCGGCGTGCTCGGCGCCTTCCCCGCGTAGTCCCCGGCCAGCAGGCGCTCAGCCTGCGGCTTGTCCATTCCTTGCAGGCATAGCCATTGCGTTACGAGACCGGCCAGGCGGTCGAGTGCGATGCGGTGCGTGGCATCGGTTCTCTCATAGAGCCAGTCGGAAAACGCCAGGAAATTGGCAAACGGCGTCTCTCCCAGCACATGCGGCAGCGTGTTCGCGAAGCGGCCCGAGTTCGCAACCAGGTCCCAGTAGCGCGCGAAGCGCACCAGGCGCTGCATGTCGGTAAAATCGATGCGGTCCGTGGCCAGGATGGCATAGGGAGGATGCGGGTCGAAGGCGAGCCGGTAGGCTTCCGTGTGGCGGATGATGGGTGTGCCGCGCAAGCGCTTCAGGATGCCGAACTGGATTTCATGCGGGCCGAGCGCTACGAGCCGGTCGAAGCCGCGCGCGAAGCTGGCCATGTCTTCGCCGGGCAGGCCGGCGATCAAGTCGACATGCAAGTGGGCGCGCGATTGCGTGCACAGCCAGCGGATATTGTCGGCCGCCTTGTCATTGTTTTGCCTGCGGCTGACCAAGGCTTGCACTTCCGGGTTGAAGCTCTGGATGCCGATTTCGAATTGCAGCGCACCGTCGGGGAAGCGCGCAATCGCGTCCTTCAAGGCATCGGGCAAATGGTCGGGCACGACTTCGAAGTGGGCGAATACCGGGTCATGCGGTGCCGCCTCCAGCTTGTCGAGGAAGAATTGCAGGATGCGCAGGCTGGTCTTGACGTTGAGGTTGAAAGTGCGGTCGACGAACTTGAACAGCCTGGCGCCGCGCGCATAAAGCGTCTCGAGTTCGGCGAGGAAGCCGTCGAGCTCGAAGGGCCAGGCGGTCTTGTCGAGCGAGGAGAGGCAGAATTCACACTTGAACGGGCAACCGCGCGAGGCTTCGACATAGAGCGTGCGGTGGGCGATGTCATCATCGCTGTATAGCGCGTAGGGCAACGCCAGTTCATCCAGCGGCGGCTGCACGCCGGCGTGGATTTTCATCAGCGGCTTGGGGCCATGCAGGATCTGACGGCAGAGATCGGCAAAGCTGATGTCGCCCCAGCCGGTGATGACGTAATCGGCCAGACGCGCGATTTCCTGTTGCTGCGTCTCGTACGACACTTCCGGGCCGCCGAGCACGATGACGATCTCCGGTGCGACGCGTTTCAACAAGGCGACCAGTTTGGCCGTCTCTTCGACGTTCCAGATGTAGACGCCGAAGCCGATGATGCGCGGCTTGGCCGCCAATAACTTCTCGGCCAGGTCCGCCGTGCGTGTGCCGATGACGAATTCCTGCAACTGCGTCTGCCCGCGCAGCTCGCCCATGTTGGCCAGCAGATAGCGCAGGCCCAGCGAGGCGTGGGCATAGCGCGCGTTCAAGGTGGATAAGACGATGCTCATATCCGCCATTTTACTATCCGGCAGCCATCTCCTTCTCTTGCAATGCCCGCCACATGACCTTGCCTGTAGCCGATTTGGGAAGCGTCTCGACGAATTCAACCAGGCGCGGCGTCTTGTACGCCGCCATGCGTTCGTGGGCCCAGTCGATCACGGCTTGCTGGGTCAGCGCGCTGCCGGGCTTTTTGACGATGACGGCCTTGACGGTTTCGCCGCGGTAGGGATCTTGCGCGGCGATGATGCAGCACTCCTGGATTTCCTTGTTTTCGTACATCATGGCCTCGACCTCCGCCGGCCAGACCTTGAAGCCGCTGGCATTGATCATGCGCTTCAAGCGGTCGGTAAAAAAGAAGAAGCCTTCGTCGTCGATATAGCCGAGGTCGCCCGAGCGGAAGAATTGTTTGCCTTCGATTTCGACGAAGGATTCGGCGGTTTTTTGCGCATCGTTCCAATAGCCCTGGAAGACCTGCGGACCGTGGATCACGATTTCTCCGACTTCGTTCGGCGGCAAGGGTTGCAAGGTCGCCGGATCGATCACGCGCGAATCGACGTTGAAGATGGGAATGCCCAGGCATTGCTGCTTGAGATATTGCGGCGGATTGGTGTGCGTGGCGGCGATGGTTTCGGACAAGCCGTAGCCTTCCATGTATTGCTGGCCGGTCAAGTCCCTCAATTTTTGCGCGATCGCCGCCGGCATGGCCGCGCCGCCGCCCGAAACCCGCTGCAGGCTCGAGATGTCGTATTCGCCCAAGCGCGGGTTGGACAGGAAATCGATCATCATGGTTGGAATGCTGGTCCAGGTCGTGACCTTGTAGCGCGTGATCAGTTGGCCGGCGGTATCGCGGTCCCAGCGCGGCAAAATCACGATGGTGCCGCCGCCGACGATCAGCGCATTCATGCTCACCTGCATGCCGGTGACGTGGAAGAATGGCAACACGGCCAGACCGACGTGGTCCGGTACGCTGGGCATGGACCAGGCCGGGCTGGCCACGGTGGTGAACATTACCGAGCGGTGTGTGTGGATGCAGCCTTTGGGCTTGCCCGTGGTGCCCGAGGTATAAGGCATACAGCACAGGTCGTCCGGTGTGGCCAGGTGCGGGCCGGGCCTGTGCCCCTGGCCCAGCGCATCGTTCCAGGCGGCGACGCCGGGCATGGCCGGCACCTCGCACGGCGCGCGCACGAATTCGGGCACCGGCAAATCGGTCTCGGCGACAAGGTAATCGGAATAAGTCGCCACCACCGCATGCCGCAGCTTGCTCTTGCCCAACAGCGGGGCAAGGCGGGGGAAGATTTCCTGCGCGGCGAACACGACTTGCGCGCCGCTATCCTCGACGTAATGCGCCAGCTCGTCGGTCAAGAGCATGGGGTTGACCGGCACCACCACGGCATCGGCACGCAGGATGGCATAGTAGGCGATCACGAATTGCGGACTGTTCTGCATATCGAGCAGCACGCGGTCGCCGCGTTTGACGCCGCACACGGCTTGCAGATAACCGGCCAGCGCTTCGACTTCGGCATTGAGCCGGCGATAACTCAATTCCGAATCATAGAAAATGATGGCGGTCTTGCGCGGGTAGCGGTGCGCGGCGATGCCGAGATTGTCATAGACGCTGGTCTCGGGGACGGTGAGTTGATGCGGCAGGTTCGCCGGCCAGTGCCGGTAATGTAATGTGTTCAAGTCTCCGCCTTTATTTTAATGTGGGGGCGAATAAATTATACGGTCGTTCGCAAATCTGCGTAACTGTTAGAAATGCTGGGCTCCAAGGCAGCGATGTGCGACAGGTTCTCATGTTGCGGTGCGCAAAATCGATGCGGTGAAGCTTTGCGCCAAAGCCGTTATGATTGACGCTGATACCGATAGGGAGAAGTTCGATGAGACTGTATTTCAGCCCGGGCGCCTGCTCGCTCGCCCCGCATATCATCCTGCGCGAACTCGGCGGCCACTTCGACCTTGACCTGGTCGATTTGAAAGCCAAGAAAACAGCCGAGGACAAGGACTTTCTGGCAATCAACCCCAAAGGCTATGTGCCGGCGTTGCAGCTCGATGACGAGCAAGTTTTGACCGAGGTGCCGGCCATCATGCAATACCTGGCCGACCGCGCCCCCGAAAAGGGACTGGCGCCGGCGCCGGGCACGCTGGCGCGCTACCGGCTGGTCGAGATCATCAACTTCATCTCGGCGGAAATACACAAAACCTTCTCTCCGTTGTTCGCCGAAGGAATGCCCGAGGAGGCGCGCAGGATTTTCCTCGACAGACTGAGCAAGCGCGTGGACTTCATCGCAATGCGGCTGGAATCGTCGCCATACTTGCTCGGCGACCATTTCAGCATTGCCGACGCCTATCTTTTCACCGTCCTTTCCTGGTCGCGCTATGTCAAGTTCGATCTCGGAGCTTGGCCCGCCGTGGTCGCTTACCTGGCCCGCATCGCGCAGCGCCCGAGCGTGCACGATGCGATGGCCGCCGAAGGTTTGATCAAGCAATAGGCAAGCCCCTTCCGCGCCGGTTCGAATTCACGATATTGTCGCGCGCAATCGGCGCGCCCTCCCGCACTGCCGCGATCCATTGCGCCGTCGTGGTCACGGCGGCGAAACTCGAATGGAACACCACCGTGAAAGCGCGGTGGATTTCTTCCGCGCTGACGCGGCCAGCGTCGTTGGCATAGGGTAGCGAACCGCTCGCATCGCGCAGAAACTCCGCGGTGATGCCGGCATGGCGCGCATGGATCACCGTCGAGGCATCGCAATTGTGCGTCATGTAGCCGACGATGGAGAGCGTGTCGATTTCATGCCTGGCGAGCCAATCGGCCAGGTCGGTGCCGGCAAAGGCGCTGGCCATGGTCTTCTTGATCAGGTGCGCATGGGGGCGCGAGGCCACCACTTCATTCAATTCCCAGCCGGACGAGCCCTTGGCGAACAACGGCGCGCTTTCGCTTTCCTCATGCTGCACCACGATGACGGGGATACCGGCGGCATGGGCAGCATCGATCGCCTTGCCGATATTGGCGAGCGACTGGTCGAGCGGGGGGTATTCGATAGGCAGGTTGCCGGTGACGTATTCGTTTTGCACGTCGATGACGAGCAGCGCGCGACGCGATGCGGACATGATGCTTTCCTTTCGGTGTTGTTGGGGTGAGGGCATTGTGCAAGTTGCGATGCCGATGCGACAGTGGCCTGAAAGTCAATTTTCGTTATAATCGGGCCAAAAGCATTCGCCCGAACGCTATCGACCTGCATCATGCCCGCGCCCAAACGATCCGCCACTTCCCGCGCCGCTCCTCCAGTCAGAGTGGTTGTGCTGGCCTTCGACGGCATCAGCCCCTTTCACCTTTCGGTGCCCTGCATGGTGTTCGGCGAAGATTGGCGGGAACTCGGCGCACCGCGCTTCGAACTCATGGTGTGTGCCGAGAAAAAGGGGAAACTGAACACCGGCGCCGGCTTTGGCATCGCCGTGCACCACGGCCTGGAAGCGATGCAACGCGCCGACATCGTCATCGTGCCTTCCTGGCATGACGTGTTCCAGCCGCCGAGTGGGGCACTTGCCGGCGCCCTGCGCAGGGCGCAACGGCGCGGCGCCAAGCTGGTCGGGCTATGCCTCGGCTCCTTCGTATTGGCCCACGCCTGCCTGCTCGACGGCAAGCGCGCCAGCACGCATTGGCGCTGCGCGCCGGCATTCGCCAAACTGTTTCCCCACGTGCGGCTCGATGCCGACGTGCTTTATGTCGACGAGGGCAAGGTGCTGACTTCGGCCGGCACGGCGGCCGGAATCGATTGCTGCCTGCATTTGCTGCGCGAGCTGTGCGGCGCCGAAGTTTCGAACCGGGTGGCACGCCGGCTGGTGGTGGCGCCCCATCGGCAGGGCGGCCAGGCGCAATTCATCGAGCAGCCGCTGCCTGAGTCGAAGCGCGACGACCGGCTAGCGCACACACTGACTTGGGCCACGGAAAATTTGAGCTATCCGCACAGCGTCGATACCCTGGCCGAGCACGCCGCTATGAGCCGGCGCAGCTTCACCCGCCACTTCCGCCAGGCGACGGGCACTTCGCTTGTGCCCTGGCTCTTACATCAGCGTCTGGCGCGTGCGCAGCGCTTGCTCGAAACGGGCAACCAATCGATCGAGGTCG
>DASVYZ010000293.1:0-13969 GCA_036391935.1 Burkholderiaceae bacterium
TTCATGGCCGACAGGCGGCGCATGACTTGCATGGCCAGGTCCTGCTGCATGTCTTTGTACAGGTTGTCGGCTTCGGTTTCCTTGGCCAGGGCATACGAGGGATTGAAGCTCATGTCGCGCTTCAAGGTGAAGGGCGTGACCGGGACCAGCTCGTGGCCATTGTTGTCGCGCACGTGGAACGAAAAGCGGTACAACAGCGTGAATTCGATCGGCTGGCCTGCGCCGTTCAAGGACAGCACCGTGCGTTCGCGCTTTTCGGGTTCCACGACTTCGAACACTGCTTGAGCCTGATTCGGGTCGTTGACGACCGCGGTACCGCCGGCCGCTTCGATATTGCGCACGATGGTCACACGCAAGGGCGAGTTGGCCGGCAAGCCGATATAGATCGACTTGACCGGCAGGCTCACCTCGGCATTGCCGCGCAGGTGAAAGCCGCAGCCGGAGAGCAGGGCCAATGCCAGAGTCAGTGCCAGGAAAGCAAGAACGGACTGCGCGCGACGTAGTGTGAGCATAAGGATCAGGCGACGATGTTGACCAGCTTGCCGGGCACGACGATGATCTTCTTCGGCGTGCCTTCGAGGAACTTCTTCACGTTGTCGTTGGCCAGCGCTGCCGCTTCGATGGCGGCCTTGTCGGCGGCCTTGGGCACCTTGATCTCGCCGCGCAGCTTGCCGTTGACCTGGACCATCAATACGATCTCGGCCTGTTCCAGCGCGGCGGCATCGACCTGCGGCCACTCGGCGTCGAGGATGTCGCCGTGTTTCGCCGCGAAACCGAGTTCCTGCCACAGCACGTGGGTGATGTGCGGCGCCACCGGGTTCAGCATGCGCAGGAAGATGGACAAGCCTTCGGCCGCGACTGCCTTGGCGGCGGCGCTGTCGTCGAATTTGGCCGCTTCGAGCGTGTTGAGCATTTTCATGCAAGCGGACACCACGGTGTTGTACTGGATGCGCTTGAAGTCGTGGTCCGCCTGTTGCAGGATCTTGTACAGCTCGCGGCGCAGTGTCTTCAAGTCTTCCGTCAAGGCGCCCGCATCGACCGCACCGGCGCCGGCCACCACGGCGGCTTGCGCCACGCCATAGTTCCATACGCGGCGCAGGAAGCGGTTCGCGCCCTCCACCCCGGTGCCCGACCATTCGAGCGTCTGCTCCGGCGGCGAGGCGAACATGGTGAACAGGCGTGCCGTATCGGCGCCGTATTGGTTGATCTGCGCCTGCGGGTCGATGCCGTTGTTCTTCGACTTCGACATCTTTTCCGTGCCGCCGATGTGGACCGATGCGTTATCGGACTTGAGTCTGGCCGCCGTGGGGTGGCCGCGGCTGTCCAGCGTCAATTCCACGTCTTCCGGGTTGAACCATGTCTTCTTGCCCGCGCTGTCTTCGCGGTAGTAGGTTTCGTTCAAGACCATGCCCTGCGTCAGCAGGTTGGTGAAGGGCTCGTCGAACTTGAGCAAGCCGAAGTCGCGCATCACCTTGGTCCAGAAGCGCGCGTACAGCAAGTGCAGCACGGCGTGTTCGATGCCGCCGATGTACTGGTCCATCGGCATCCAGTAATCGTTGCGCGCATCGACCATGGCGTCGTTCGAACCCGGCGAGCAATAGCGCATGAAATACCAGGAAGAGTCGACGAAGGTATCCATCGTGTCGGTTTCGCGGCGCGCCGGCTTGCCGCACTTCGGGCAATCGACGTGCAGGAATTTTTCATGCTTGTTGAGCGGATTGCCGCTGCCGTCGGGCACGCAGTCTTCCGGCAGGATCACCGGCAGATCCTTCTCCGGCACGGGCACGGCGCCGCAATCGCCGCAATGGATCATGGGGATGGGCGTGCCCCAGTAGCGCTGGCGCGAAATGCCCCAGTCGCGCAGGCGGTAGGTGATCTTCTTTTCCCCTATGCCACGGGCAGCCAGGTCGGCCGCGATCGCGTCCACCGCTGCCGTGTAGTCCAGGCCGTCATACTTGCCCGACGCGATGCACTTGCCGTTCTCCTTGTCGCCGTACCATTCTTCCCAGGCATCGGTCGAGTAAGTCTTGCCTTGCACGTCGACCACCTGCTTGATCGGCAGATTGTATTTCTTGGCGAACGCAAAATCGCGCTCGTCGTGCGCCGGTACGCCCATGACGGCGCCGTCGCCATAGGTGATCAACACGTAATTGCCGACCCAGACTTCGACTTTGTCGCCCGTCAGCGGGTGCGTGACGAACAGGCCGGTGGGCATGCCCTTCTTTTCCATCGTCGCCATGTCGGCTTCGATGACGCTGCCCTTCTTGCATTCGGCGATGAAAGCGGCCAGTTCAGGGTTCGTTTTTGCGGCGTGCGTGGCCAGGACGTGTTCCGGCGCCACAGCGCAGAAGGTCACGCCCATGATGGTGTCGGCGCGCGTGGTAAAGACCCACAGCTTGCCGTCGTTGATCGGCGCGCCGTTCTCGGTGACGTCGTGCGGGAAGGCAAAACGCACGCCGGTCGATTTGCCGATCCAGTTCGATTGCATCAGGCGCACGCGCTCGGGCCAGCCGGGCAGCTTGGTCTCGACGTGCTCGAGCAGTTCTTCGGCATAGTCGGTGATCTTGGCGTAATACATCGGGATTTCGCGCTTTTCGATAGTCGCACCCGAGCGCCATCCCTTGCCGTCCACCACCTGCTCGTTGGCCAGGACGGTCTGGTCCACCGGGTCCCAGTTCACGGTGCCGGTCTTGAGGTAGATGATGCCCTTTTCGAGCATCTTCAAGAACATCCACTGGTTCCACTTGTAGTATTCGGGCTTGCAAGCCGTCATTTCGCGCGACCAGTCGATCGCCAGGCCCATGGACTTCATCTGCACCTTCATGTACTCGATGTTCGAGTAAGTCCATTGCGCCGGCGGCACCCCATTGGCCATGGCGGCATTCTCGGCCGGCATGCCGAAGGCGTCCCATCCCATCGGCATCAAGACGTTGTAGCCGTTCATGCGCAGGTAGCGGTACATCACGTCATTGATCGTGTAGTTGCGCACGTGCCCCATGTGCAGCTTGCCGGACGGGTAGGGCAGCATGGAACAGGCGTAGAACTTCTTTTTCTCCTTGCCGTTCTTGTCCTTGGCGTGCTCTACGGTCTTGTAGGCATCGATCTTTTGCCAATGGTCTTGCGCTGCTTTTTCGACGTCTGACGGGATGTATTTGTCTTGCATGACGGATGTTGCCAATAAAGTATGAATATGGGTGGAACCGGACATTATAAAGCGGTTTCTCCTCGTGTCGGACGCAAGCGCGGGCCAACAATCCCCTATTTGCCGCGAAACTTCCGAGGGAGGACCCGAAAACGGCAAGGGCGTCCGGCGGACGCCCTCGATTCGCTCATGGGGAGGCGGTTTAAAACGCCGCTTGCTGCAGACGGTAGACCAGTTCGCTCGAATTGGCTGCGGAGAACTTGCGCATCAGGCGCGAGCGGTGCATTTCGACGGTGCGCGGGGAAAGGCCGATTTGGCGCGCGATCAGTTTGCTGGTCTTGCCGTCGATGAGCAGGGCGGCAATCTCGCGTTCGCGCGGCGTCATTTCAGCCGACACGGTACGCTTGTGGCTGATGTCTTCAAAGGACCAGATGGCCGAGGCGTGCGGGTCGTCGCGCTGCAGGGTATTGCCGCAGACATGGCACCAGAACAGCTCTTCGCTGGCGCGCTTCATGATGCGCTCGTCGGCGTAGCAGCCATTGACGAGCAGCGTGGGCAGCATGTTGTGGCCGATGCGGTTGAAATCGTCCACGGTGGGATAGAGCACGGAAAAGGATTTGCCGACCAGTGCTTCGCGTTCGTAGCCGAACATGCGGGCCAGGGCGTCGTTGCAATCCTGGATCACGCGCTGGCGCGAAATGCACATGCCCAGCGGCGCATGCTGGAAGATGAATTGGTAATCGATCGCCTGTGCATTCATGATGTACACCGGTTAGCTGCGCACTACTCTACACAAGGACAACTTCTTTCGTAAAGAGCAAGTAGGTAAATCGGGTCGATTATCGACCAGCTTGCCCGATCAAGATTCCGTGTTGCAATGCACTACTTCCCCGCGCTCCCTTGCTTATTATTGGACGGGAGCGCCCCCAATGCAATGCTGCTGAGCAGCAATTCTTGTCAACGCCAGGCTCGTGCGCCCAGCTTGCCGACAATGCCTGTTGGTAAAAAATAAACAGAGAGGATGAAAAGCACGCCGAGCCAGAGCAGCCAGCGGTCCGGCGAAAACAGCGCGGCCAGCAGCGGCACGCCCTGTGCCGCAATGGCCGCGTGCGCCATCAAGTCTTCCAGGTAGCTCTGCGCCAGGATAAAGAGCGCCGTGCCGCAGATCGCGCCGTACAGTGTGCCCATGCCGCCGATCACCACGATCAAGAGGATATCGACCATGACCTCGAAGGAGAGCGAGGTCTCGGGGCCGGTATTGTGCTGCCACAGTGCCATCAGGGCACCGGCCAGCGTGGCGAACAGGGCCGCGAGCACATTGGCCATGGTGCGGTATGCCACGGTGTTGTAGCCGATCGCTTCGGCGCGGAACACGTTTTCGCGAATCGCTTGCAGCACGCGGCCGAACGGCGAATTGACGATGCGCAGCATCTTCAGGAACATGGTCAGCGCGCAAAAGAACACGAGATAGTAAGTCAGCACGCGGCCCGTGATGGAAATACCCAGCACCTGCGCATCGAACAACTGATAACCCGGGGTAAGCACATCCGGCACGGAAAAATTCAAGCCGTCGTCGCCCCCGGTCAAGTCCGACATCTGCGAGGCGAGCGTCTGGAACGAAAAGGCCACAGCCAGCGTGATCATGGAAAAGAAGATGGCGCGCACGCGCAGCGAAAACAGCCCGATCACGAGCGAGAGCACGGCAGACAAGGCCAGCGCACCGAGCACGCCCCAGCCGATGCCGGCCCAGCTTCCGTTGTAATGGGCGCAGCCTATCGCTACGCCATAGGCGCCGATGCCGAAAAACATGGTGTGGGCGAACGACACGATGCCGGTGTAGCCGAGCAAGAGGTCGTAGCTCGCCACCAGCACGATGAAATACATGATCTTGGCTGCCACGCCCAGCGTCTTTGCGCCGGGAAAGGCGAAAGGCGTGAAGGCGAGCGCCAGCACGATGATCAGAAGCAGGATGGTCAGCGGCTTGCCGCGCGGCGGGTCATTGGACAATAGCGCGATCATTTGCTGCCCGAAAAGAGTCCCTGCGGGCGCCACAAGAGGATGGCGACCATCAAGAGGATGTTGGAAAACGGTGTCAAGCCGATGGAAAGCGTCGAAGTCAACGGGATGGCCGGCGCGAGGAAGCCGACATAGTTCGCCGCCAGCCCCATCAAGATCGCACCGAGGAAAGACCCCGCGGTCGAGCCCAGTCCACCGATGATGATGACCATGAAAATGATGACGTTGACTTGCGCGCCCATCTGCGGCGCCACGCCTTGTTGGTACAAGCCCCACATCACGCCGCCCAGCCCGGCCAAGGCCGAGCCGGCCATGAACACGCCGATGAACAGGCGGTCGATGCGATAGCCCAGGCTTTCCACCATCTCGCGGTCTTGCACGCCGGCGCGCACCAGCAAGCCGATCTTGGTGCGGTTCAGGATCAGGATCAGCGCGAGATAGACCGCGATGCCGACTGCCAGCGCCAGCAAGCGGTATTTTTCGACGGCCGCATCGCCGAATTCGAGCGAACCGGATAAGGCCGCCGGCAAGGGCATGGGCGCTTGCTGCGGGCCCCAGAACATCTTGATCAATTCCTCGCCGACCACCATGCCGCCCATGGTGATCAGGATCTGCTTCAAGTGCTGGCCGTACACGCGCCGGATCAGCAGGCGTTCAAATATCAGGCCGGCAATGGCTGTGGCGGTCATCGCCGCCAGCGCGGCGAGGCCGAGGGCGGCGAGGTTGAGACCGAGATTGTCGGCCGCCGTCCAGTCGCCCAGCATGCCCAGCACGCTCATGGCGACGAAGGCGCCCAGTGCGATGAAAATACCGTGGCCGAAATTGAACACGTCCATCAAGCCGAAGATCAGCGTCAGCCCGGAAGCGATGATGAAGATGATCATGCCCATCGCCAGGCCCGCCACCGACAGCGTGAACCAGGTCGAGCCCGAGCCGATGAAGACATACCCCACCGCGCAAACCAGCGGCAGCAAGCCCAGCGGCAGCCAGTCGATGCGGCGCAGGAATCCCGGCGGGCCAGCCGTCGCATCTGCTGGAGTTGTGGCAACGGTATTCATGCTTTCCTTATTGGTGCGCAGCCAGCGAAAGACCGAGCAGGCGCGTCTGCAATTCCTCGTCTTCGGCCAAACGCGCCATCGCGCCGCGATGCACCACGTGGCCGTTATCCATCACGGCCACGCCGTCGCCCAATTGCCTGGCAAAGTTGAAATTCTGTTCCACCAGCAGGATCGTGGTCTTGGCACGCTTCAATTCCTGGAAAGCCTCAATCATGTTGGCAATGATGGCCGGCGCCAGGCCCTTGCTGGGTTCGTCGATCAAGATCAGCTCGCGCGGTTCGACAATGGCGCGCGCCACGGCCAGCATCTGCTTTTGCCCGCCCGAGAGCTTGCCGGCGGGGTGCTGCCAGAATTTCTTCATGGCCGGGAACAGCCGGAAAATCCATTCCAGCCTTTGCGTATCGATTTCGCTTTCGCGCCTGGCATTGCGCGCGGCCAGGATCATGTTTTCACGCACCGTCAGGTCGGCGAAGATGCCCATGTTCTCCGGCACATAGGCGATGCCCCGCCGCGCCAGTTCGGCCGTCGGCCGGCCGACGATATCCTTATCCTGGAACAGGATGCGGCCCTTGGATGCGATCCACAAGCCCATGATGGTGCGCAGGGTGGTCGATTTGCCGGCGCCGTTGCGTCCCAGCAGCATGGTCAATTCGCCTCGCGGCACGTCGAAATCGACGCCATGCAGGATGTGATACGCGCCGATGTGGGTGTGCACGCTGTCGAGCTTGAGCAGCGCGCTCATGCGGCCTCCTGTGCCGGGGCGAGGCCCAGATAGGCTTGCTGCACCACGGGCAGGGCGATCACGGTTTCAGGCTCGCCGTCGGCCACCATGGCGCCGTTGTGCAAGACCATGATGCGGTCGGCCAATTCGCGCACGACGTCCATTTTGTGTTCCACCAGCAGCACGGTCTTGCCGCTCCGTTTTTTCAGCGCGCGGATCAGGTCGAGGACGACGGGCACTTCATCGACGCTCATGCCGGCAGTCGGTTCGTCGAACATGTAAATTTCCGGATCGAGCGCGATCAGCATGCCCACTTCCAGCTTGCGCTGGTCGCCATGCGAGAGCGCGGCGGCATGCTTGATGCGCCGGTGCTTCAGGGACACCATTTCCAGTATCTGCTCGGTGCGTTCCAGCAAGGCGCGGCGCCTGTCCCACAGGCGCCACATGTCGATGCCGACCGCGCCCGGATATGCGCGCGATTGCAGCACGAGGCGGATGTTTTCCATCACCGTCAGGTTGGGAAACAGGTTGGTCAGCTGGAAGGCGCGTCCGATGCCGGCATGGGCGCGGCGCGAGGTGCGCATATGCGTGATGTCGCGCCCTTCGAGCAGGACCCGCCCGCCTGTGGGGCGGATCTGGCCCGAGACCAGGTTGAAGTAAGTGGTCTTGCCGGCGCCATTGGGACCAACGATCGCTGTCAAGGTGCCGCGGCGGAATCCGCAAGACACCTTGTCGACCGCAACATGGCCGCCGAAGCGTACCGACAACTCGCGCGTCTCGAGCGAATACCCCTGACCACCCGATGCGCTTTCAATTTCCGCCATGGATCAACGCTTGTTCTGGATCGGGATATGCATCTCGTCCGGCGTGATTTCATGTACCAGCTCGGGCACGCCCCATGCAAAGGCCGGGTCGTCCTTGATGCGGAAGTGATACATCGATTGCATCGCTTGATGGTCTTCCTTGCGGAAGGTCATCTTGCCTTTGGGTGTCTCGAAACTCATGCCTTCCATGGTCGAAATCAGCTTTTCCGTATCGGTGCTGCCGCCGGTCTTTTTGAGCGCTTCAACCACGGCGATGCCTGCCGACATGCCGCCGGCGGTGAAGAAATCCGGCGGTTGATGGAAGCGCTTGTAGTGCTCGGCCACCAGCCAGGTATTGACCGGGTTCTTCGGAATGCCGAAATAGTAATACAGCGCGCCTTCCATCCCCGGCGTCTTCTTGAACGCCGTCATGGCCGGCAGGATGTTGCCGCCGGTGGAGATTTCTATGCCGTAGCGCTTCTTCAAATCCATGTCGGCCAGCTTGCCGAAGGGGTCGCCCGCGCCGGCCCAGATCAGCCAGATGATCTTGCGGCCCGGCTTGTCCTTCAGCGCGTCGATGATGCGCTGCGCGCCGGCGGTGAAGTCGGTGGTGGATGCCGGCAGGTATTCCTCATGCACCAGCTTGGCTTTCTTCAAGGCACCCTTGAAGGCCTTGACGCCATCGCGGCCGAAAGCGGTGTCGACCGCCAGCGTGGCGACCGTGACGCCGTCCTTGTCCACGGCAACGGCATTGGAAATCGCATCCTGCGAAGAATTGCGCCCGGTGCGGAAGATATAGCGGTTCCACTTGTCGCCGGTGATCGAGTCGGCCACGGCCGGCTCGACCAGCAGGATCTTCTTGTTTTCCTGCGCCACCGGCAACATGGCCAGTGCCACGCCCGATTGCGTCGGACCGATGGCCAGATCGACCTTGTCATCCTGATAGGCCGCTTCGAGCTGGGCCTTGCCCACGTCGGGTTTGCCCTGGTCGTCCTTCGGAATCACGATGATCCTGTTGCCGTTGACTTGCATGGTGCCGCCGGTCGCGTAATCCAGGCCGAGCATCAAGCCGGCCTCGGTTTGCTTGGCATAGGCTTCAAGCGGTCCGGTCTTGGAATAGATCAGGGCAATCTTGATGTCTTTGGCGACAGTGACATTGATGCAGCCGAGCAAGGCCAGGGCGGCCAGCAGGTATCGTCTCATATTCCAGCTCCTCTGATGGGGTGGTGTACGCAAATAAGCAAGTAAATCAGCATACCGCATGCCCCACCGACGGGCATAGTCGTATAAATACGATAGCCCGGCGTTGTGGTGCTCACACATGGCATTGCAATTTGACAAGTCGCGCTGATGTGCCTCAGCGTCATGCGCTAGAATGCATTATTCAGTATCAATGCATTCCACACTGCCATGACATATTGCGTTGCCATGCGGCTTGAGGCCGGGCTCGTTTTCCTTTCCGATTCACGCACCAACGCCGGTGTCGACCAGATCGGCACCTTCCGCAAGATGAGCGTGTTCGAAAACCCGGGCGACCGCACCATCGTGCTGATGAGCGCGGGCAATCTCTCGATCTCGCAATCGGTGCGCCAGATCGTGGCCGAACAGACCACGGAAAGCGGCAAGAGCATCTGGACCGTCAAATCCATGTATGAAGCCGCCCAAATCGTGGGCGAAGCGATACGCACGGTCTACAAGCGCGACGCCGAGTCGTTGAAAAATTTCGGCATCGATTTCAACGTCAGCCTGATCCTGGGCGGGCAAATCCGGGGCGAGCGCTCCCGCCTGTTCCAGATGTATTCGGCCGGCAACTTCATCGAAGCGCACAACGAAAACACCTATTTCCAGATCGGCGAAGCCAAGTATGGCAAGCCCATCATCGATCGCGTGATCAATCCCCTCACACCCTTGGATGAAGCGGCCAAATGTGCCTTGATTTCGATGGACTCCACGCTGCGCTCGAATATCTCGGTCGGCCTGCCGCTCGATTTGCTGATCTACGAAACCGACAAGCTGGCCGTGAGCCGTTTCGTCACGATCGACGAAACCAATCAATACTTCCAGATGATCCGCAATTCCTGGGGCGGGCAATTGAAGGCGGTGTTCGAAGGCATTGCCGACCCCGTATGGGATGCGGCGCCCGAGGCGACCGCCAATGTGCTGTCGAGCGTGGGTCTGGCCAGCCAGCCGGTGCGCATTCCGGTGCCCGCGGCACTGACTCGGCTGAAGGAGCATACCGAGCATCCTGCATTGCAAACTTTGGCGCAGCAGGATCGCGGGGCGCAGCAGAATTGATGCGAACTGTAGTGTGGCTTGGCGTGGCGCTTGACCGACGGTCAGAAGCGTTTAGACAACAATAGTCTGATGCTCACCCTCGGCACGAGCGCGGATCTCACCAATCCGCATCACCGTTTCACCCGAAGCCTTCAGATGCGCCATCGCCGCATCGGCATTTTCCTTGGCCACGATCACCGTCATGCCGATGCCGCAGTTGAACACGCGGTGCATTTCGGCATCGGCCACGCCGCCGTGCTGTTGCAGCCACTTGAACAGCGGCGGCAATTCCCAGGCGCTGCTTTGCAGTTCGGCCGTGAGGTTGTCGGCCAGCACGCGCGGGATGTTTTCCACCAGGCCGCCGCCGGTGATGTGGACCATGCCCTTGACTTCCATCGTTTCCATCAAGGCCAGGAGCGGCTTGACGTAGATGCGCGTCGGAGCGAGCAGGGCCTCGGCCAGCGGACGGCCGTGGAAGTCGGCGTTCAAGTCGGGCTTGGCCACGTCGATGATCTTGCGCACCAGCGAATAGCCGTTCGAATGCGCACCCGAGGATGCCAGGCCCAGCACTACGTCGCCGGGCACGATCTTGCGGCCGTCGATGATCCTGGACTTTTCCACCGCGCCGACGGCGAAGCCGGCCAGGTCGTATTCGCCATCGGGGTACATGCTGGGCATTTCCGCGGTTTCGCCGCCGATCAGGGCGCAACCGGCCTGTTCGCAGCCGGCGGCGATGCCCTTGATCACGTCGGTGGCCGTGGCCACGTCGAGCTTGCCGCAGGCGAAATAATCGAGGAAGAACAGCGGTTCGGCACCTTGGACGAGGATATCGTTGACGCTCATGGCAACCAGGTCGATGCCGACCGTGTCATGCTTGTTCAAATGGAAAGCCAGCTTGAGCTTGGTGCCCACGCCATCCGTGCCGGACACCAGCACCGGTTCCTTGTATTTCTTGCTGACTTCGAACAAGGCGCCGAAGCCGCCGATGCCGCCGATCACGCCATCGCGGAAAGTGCGCTTGGCAAACGGCTTGATCGCCTCAACCAGGGCATCGCCTGCATCGATGTCGACGCCGGCATCGCGATAGGAAAGAGAGACGTTGGAAGTGGATGTCATGATGATATTGGCGGCAGAGGCGGTAAAATAGACGGTTCATGCCGGAAACGGTCGAAATCGTCCGGCCAAAGCGGTATTTTATCAAATCAGACTCGGCAACACCCTTAAATCCAGCCTACTCATGCCCTTTTCCTTCAATTCCGACCAGAAACAGACCCTGATCTGGCTCGCTGTTGGCTCGGCAATCGCGCTGTTGCTGTATTCGCTGGGGCCGGTGTTGACGCCTTTCGTGGCCGGATCCATCATCGCCTATGCCTTGAATCCGGGGGTCGACTGGCTGGAATCGCGCCATGTCGGCCCGAAGGGCCGCTTCAAGGTGCCACGCTCCTTGGCTGTGACGGTCATGGTGTTGCTGTTGTTTACCGTGGTGCTGGCCCTCGTTTTGATCGTGGCGCCGGTGCTGCAAAAGGAAAGTGTGCTGCTGCAGGCGCAAATCCCGGTGTTCCTGGTCAAGCTGAACGATTTGCTCAGCCCCAGACTGCAGGAGATGGGAATCAATATCGAATTGGACAGCAACGGCATCAAGAGCATGGCCAGCCAATATCTCTCCAGCAGCGGAGAGGAAATCGGCAAGGCGGTGCTGGCTTCGGCCAAGGTCGGCGGCATCGCCGTTTTGGGCTGGCTCGCTACCGTGGTCTTGATCCCGGTGGTGTTGTTCTACATCCTGCTGGACTGGTATCCGCTGATCAAGCGACTGGAAGGCGGCATCCCGCGCCGTTGGCTGGCCAAGGTGCGCGGCGTGGCGCTGGAGGTCGACAGTTTGCTGGCGCAATACCTGCGCGGGCAATTGACCGTGATGCTGGTACTGGCGGCCTATTATTCCGTGGCCTTGACGCTGTGCGATTTCGATGTGGCGTTGCCCGTGGGCATGATTACGGGCCTGCTGGTGTTCATTCCCTATCTCGGCTTCGGCCTGGGCCTGATTTTGGCCTTGATTGCCGCCGTGCTGCAATTCGACGGCTGGCACGGCCTGGTTTCCGTGGCCGTCATCTACGGCTGCGGACAAGTGCTGGAGGGCTTCTTTTTGACGCCGCGCCTGGTCGGCGAGCGCATCGGCCTGCATCCGCTGGCCGTGATCTTCGCCTTGCTGGCGTTCGGCCAATTGTTCGGTTTCGTCGGCGTGCTGCTGGCCCTGCCAGCCTCGGCCATCGTGATGGTCGCGCTGCGCCACCTGCGCCGGCAATACATCAACAGTACGTTTTATACACGCTGATACGCGTTGAAAGAGATAAAGCATCACAGATGAAGCACCCTCGGCAATTACTCTTGGGCCTGGACGACGAAAAGCCGCAAAGCTTTGCCACCTTCGTCCCTGGCCCCAATCTCGAATTGATGCAATTCCTGCCCTCGCTTGCCGCCGGCGGCGCGCGCGACAAATTCGTCTACCTATGGGGCAGCGCCGGCGCCGGCAAGACGCATCTGTTGCGCGCACTGGCCGAAGCGCCGGCAGCACGTTACATTGCGCATGACGCACCTGCCTCCGCATTCCACTATGCGCCCGAGGTATCGCTCTACCTGGTCGACGATTGCGACAAACTCTCGGAAGCGGCGCAGATCGACGTTTTCGCCCTGTTCAACCAGGTGCGCGAGCGCGGGGCCATGATGGCCACGGCAGGTGGGGCCGCGCCGGCCCATCTCGCACTGCGCGAAGACTTGCGCACGCGCCTTGGCTGGGGCTTGATCTATCAAGTGCACGAGTTGACCGATGAAGACAAGCTCGCGGCGTTGAGTCAGGTCGCCGCGGCCCGCCGCATGAACGTGGCGCCGGCCGTGCTCCCTTACTTGATCACCCACTTCGCGCGCGACATGCGTTCCCTGTCCTCCATGCTCGACGCGCTCGACACCTATTCGCTCGAAACCAAGCGGCCTATCACCTTGCCGCTGTTGCGCGAATTGCTGCAACTGGAAAAGGAAGAGGCCGCCGAATGAATCTTGCCCTGTTCGACCTGGACCACACCCTGCTGCCGCTCGATTCCGACTACGAGTGGGGGCAGTTTCTGTGCCGCATCGGCGCGGTCGATGCTGAAGCTTTCGCTGCGCGCAACGAGGAATTTTTCGCCCAGTACAATGCCGGCACGCTCGACCCCGTGGCTTATCTCGAATTCGCACTCGGCAATCTGGCGCGCTTCAAGCGCGGCGACCTCGATGCCATGCATCGCCGCTTCATGGAAGAAGTGATTACGCCGGCGCTCCTGCCCGAAGCACGGGCGCTGCTGCAAAAGCACCACGATGCCGGCGACCTGGTCTGCATCGCTACCGCGACCAACCGCTTCGTCACCGCGCCGATCGCCCAAGCAATGGGCGTGGAACACTTGATCGCCGCCGAACCGGAATTGACGCCGGAAGGTGACTTGACCGGCCGCCTGATCGGCATTCCCACCAACGGCCCGGGCAAGCTGCAGCACACCAAGGATTGGTTGGCACGCATGGGCAAGACCCTGGGAAGCTTTCCCGAAACCTGGTTCTACAGCGATTCGCACAACGACTTGCCGCTGCTCTCGGCCGTCACGCACCCCGTTGCGACCAATCCCAACGGCAAGCTGACCGAGCATGCCCGCGCGCATGGCTGGCCTATCATAAATATATTCACCAAAAAACAATGATCACCAAGCTCATCCGCCGCATACTCGGGACCAAGGACAGCGCCAAGAGCGCTGCGCCCAGGGATACGAGCAAGCCCGTCGTGCTCGGCCCGGCCGAACACAAGATCGACCCCAAACTGGTGTCGCCCAATGCCGTGCGCGTGACGCAAACGCTGCAGGAGGCGGGCTACAAGGCCTTCGTGGTCGGCGGCGCCGTGCGCGACTTGCTGACCGGCGTCAAGCCCAAGGATTTCGAT
>DASVYZ010000294.1:0-3901 GCA_036391935.1 Burkholderiaceae bacterium
GCCATGGACGTATCCACGCGGTGCGACTGGGTCGGTACCCAGTTCGAGGCGGCTTGTGCGCCGAAGGCTGTGGCAAGCATTGCCGCCATGGGCAGCATGGTAAGACTGGTTCTGAATTTCATTGTTGCTCTCTCCGTTTTATTGAACAGTTGGCTTCTCCGGCGGTCGCTGTGGAAACCGGCGGGTATGACATACCCTGCAGGCGGATAGCCTGCACGGGCTTGGCATGCTCACTTTGTTACGGCAAGTTGTTACAGCAGGAGCGGCAGCCGCATCAAAATGCATGCCGACAACGAGGCCGGCATCCGGGTAAGAGTCCGGTCTCGAAATAGGGGGCGTTGCGGGAGAAAACTAGGCCGATGAGAAGGGCGACAAGTCGGACGAAAGGCGCGGCGAAGGATGAGGCGGGAACAGCGGTGAGGCGAAGCACAGCCTGGCCGGCTGCGCAGTGCAAGACAAAGGTGAACGCATTTGATTCTCCTTGTGGACTCCGTTGGGCTGTCGTTATCCGGGCCATTTGGCCGGCGCAGCGCTTTTCTATTTCCCAATTCCTTTACTACCCGAAATGAGCGAGTCAAGTTTACAGTCGATTAACAAATTTGCGCAACTGCAGTTTCTGACAGTGGCGCGCGAAAATTTCTTCCCCCTTTCCTGGTGGAATTAGCCAGCGGAAATTACCCTGATTGTCCATACAGCGCGCAAGGATAATGCCACTTCCCTACCCGATGGGGATGCGACCCCGCCTTTCGCCTTGGAAAGTCATTTGCAGACATGTCTCGCAAACCTCGCGTCGGGGCAGTTGGAGGAAAACGGAAAAGCAAGAGGCTTCCCGCAAATGACCCGCCGCGTGCATGAGGCAGCGACGAGGTCATGACCTGCATTGAGCGTGCATCGATCGCGCTTATTCGCGCGAAAGCTCAGCCGCCGCACGGCGTCGATCGTCTTCCGAAGGAAAGTAATCGCGCAGCAAGGCATTGGCATCGCTGCGCGTTCTGTCGACTGCCCGTACGTCGCGGTTTTTGCGTCCGACAACGGCCAGCATGTCGTCGTACCTTTTGCGCCATGCACGAAGAGCGATGGCTTGATCAGTGAAACTGCGCAATGCCGGCGCAAAGGATGAAGCCATCTCCGCATCGTCTTCGTTCGCCGCAGGCACGGCCGCATGAGACGGATGGCGGATGCCGCCCGGCTCTTCAGGGGGCGCATCGCCGCCTCCCGCACCGGAGCGCATCTGCGCAAGCGCATCGCGCAGGAGCAGGTTGTCGTTGCCGAACATGGCCGACGCGATGTTTTCCCCCAGCGTCTCGCGTTGAAGCCGTTCGCGCTGCACCAGCCAGTTCGCACAAGCTTCCAATCCGCGTGCGCTATGCAGCGAGTCCGGGCTCAGGCCGGCCGCGGCTAAAGCGGCGTCGTATTCGTGCATGTAAAGCAGAAACTTCCTCGCCAACTCATTCAGCGTGCGCGTCTCGGCTGCCGATGCACGCCCGCCTGCCATGCCGGTCAGTTCGCGCAATCCCTCATCGCCGCCGATCTCCAGCAAGTAGTAGTCGAATGCCGCACGCAAGGACGCGTCGGGTATGGGATCTCCATCGGCATCGAAGGAAAGACGGAAGACTTTTACGGGCGGGGGCGGCGCCGTATTGAGCGACTCAAGAGCGGAACCCGTTTCGGCCAAAGCCGGGTTCGCAGCATGCCCGGGTTGTGCGGAAGCAATCGGTGCGCTTGCCGCCGGACGGTCTTCGTGCAGGCAGATCCAGGCGGTGAGTGCCGAAATCGCCAATCCGGATACGACGGCCGCGGCGGCAATTCGAATCGAAACCATGGCATCGTTCCGCTGGATGGCGCCTCGAATCAGTTCGACGACGCAAGCCGTTCTTCGAGTTCCTGTGGCGTCGGCACGGCGCTGCTGCGCGAGCCGTCGGCGAAATACAAGGTGGGCGTACCGGAAATTCTGAGCGACTTGCCCAACGCCAGGATTTGATCGTTCGGCGCCTTGCAGCCGGCCTTGGCGGCCGGTGCCGCCACGTTGTGCAGCATCCAGTTGTCCCATGCCGTGGCGGGGTCGCCGGCACACCAGATATTGGTCGCCTTGATCGCCGAATCATCCGAAAGAATATTCAGCAGAAAGGTGTAGACGGTGACATTGTCGATGCTTTGCAAGGTTTGATGCAGTTTCTTGCAGTATGGACAGTTGGGGTCTTCGAATATGGCCATCACGCGCTTGCCGTCGCCTTTTACGGTCTTGATCGCCTCGTTCAATGGCAAATCGGCAAAGCGGATGGCCGCCAGTTGATCGGTGCGCTCCTTGGTCAAGTCGTGATAGTTGTGCGCATCGATGATCTTGCCGACAAACAGATAGCTGGCGGACTCGTCGGTGTAGAAGATGTCGCCGTTGGTGCGGATTTCATACAGGCCGCCGTAAGGGGTCTTCCTGACTTCATCGACCTTGACGTTCTTGCCCATGCGCGGCTCGATGGCCCTGTGGATTTGCGCCTCGACCTCGGTTTCGGCGCCGGCGGGCAGCGCGGAGCAAGCCAGGCAGGCGGCCAGCAGAATGTTTCTCGCTCGAATCGGTAAATCCATGGGGCGTGCGTCCTCAGAGCTTTTTCTTGTCCTGCGTCTTCACCGGCTCGTCACCTGGTATCGGCGCAGCGGTTCCATGTGCCGCCGACGCATAGCGGACGTCGAGCTTCCAGTTGCCGTCCACCGACTTCCATGTGTCGACGACGAAAACTTCGGCGGCGTTCCGTCCGTCGCGGCCCAGATGCCAAAGAAAACTGACGACCATCATATCGCCATATTCATGCACGGCCATTTGATCGACTTTGGAATTGAATGCTGCGCCTTCCATTGCATGCTGCAGCCAGGCGTCGCGCGGGACAGGTGTTCCGGGTTGGCTGTCGGTACGCATCTCGAAGCGGTCGCCGAGGAGCTTTCCGACCGCTTCGGCATCGCGCCGGCCGATCGCTTCAGCCAGGGAGTTTTCCAATCCGCCGAATACCATGACGTTGCGCGTGACCGTGGGCACGACGATCTTGCGCGTGGGAGCGGCCGCTTCCTGGGCCGCCGACGGCAAGACCCAGCACATACCTATCAAACCGAGGCAAACCGATATTGCGAGCTGTTTCATGGTGGTCGAATAAATAATTCGCCCACCGCACCGGGTACCCGGCACGATGGGCCATGCTGGTGATTCAGCTTAACCTGGCTCAGCTATCAGGGATAGTGCTGGGCGCAGTGCTGCGTCGACGCGATCACCCAATTCTGCTGGATCAGGTACTTGGTGGTGCCGAAGGTTTGATTGTACGCCGCGCCGTTCGAAGCGGTCGAGGTCGTACCGAAATTCCATGCGCACATGTCGCCGTTTTCGTTGCCCGAAGACGTCGAGTACCAGGCATTGCCGTCCGGATCGGTCGTCGCTTCTTCCATTTCATGCGCAATGATGGAAGCCATCGAATCGGCGCCGGGCAGGTTGTTCGGGCTGGGGCTGGTGGCACCGCAAGCCGAAGGGCATTGCGTTTCGGCATCGCCGATGAAGGCATACTTGATGTCCTTGCCGCCGATCGAGGCGTTGGTGTGCCAGCCGCAATACTGGGTGCAAAAACCGGAAGTTGCCGTCGTGTTCTTATCGGTCAACACGAAGTAGATGCCGTTGGCGTCCGAAGGCAGCGCGCCCGACGTGATCGCGTTGCTCACGATCGTCTCTATATTGGCATCGCTCAAGCTGGTTCCCAGCGTGCCGGAATTGGTCGTGCTGCCGGCCAGGGTAACCGAATTCTGCACGTGGGTGCCGGCGCTATTGTAGTAGGTGGTGTTGATGTTGAAGTAGGGCGAGCCGCCGATATGCTGGCCAAGGTTGGTCAGCAGATTTTTCGACGCCGTATCCCAGCTGCTGCCGTAC
>DASVYZ010000295.1:0-1760 GCA_036391935.1 Burkholderiaceae bacterium
CTCGCCGCAGCCGGAAACGCCTTGGATTTCAGGAACAGCAGGGGTTTCCGGCACCATAGACCTGACGACACCCCTTCCAGCAAGCGGCACGCTCGAAGCGGCCGCAAGCGCCGCCCCCTCCGAAATCTGGAGCCCCTCGCCCTGGACAACCGAACCCCGCCGCAACTGGCCTTGGGCTGTAGCCAGCTCGCTGCTGCTGGTCTTGCTGCTGGCCCAGGCGACCTATCTGTTTCGCGTGGAACTTGCCGCACGCCTCCCCGGCCTGAAGCCGGCCCTGGTTGCCGCCTGCTCTCAAATGAATTGCGAAGTACCCTTGCCGCGCAACATCGACTTGATGAGCATCGAGTCTTCCGACCTGGAAATGGACCCGGCGCAGCCCGGCATCATTACGCTGAGCGTCACCCTGCGCAATATGGCGGCCTATGCCCAGGCCTACCCCAATCTGGAGCTCACGCTCACTGACTTTACTGACGCACCCGTGGGACGCCGCCTGCTTCGCCCTGGTGAATACCTGAAAGATGCGGCTGACGAAAAAACCGGGCTCGCCGCCAACCGCGAAAACAGCATCCGGCTGGCCATAGATGCCTCCAGCCTGAAAGCGGCGGGTTACCGCCTGTTTCTGGCGTATTAACCACAGTTAGGCCGAAATATACGAACATCTTCCTCCAGAAGCCGACTTCCGGTATAGTTGCGCGTGCCGTCATGGCCAAGGGAAGAGCGTGCATCCATGATGCACCGCCGAAGGCGTAAACACCCACAACCGCTCAGGCTCGAGAACCGTTGGCATAGGCAAATCTGGAGAGTGTCATTGAATTGACCACCGAAGGGGCAACCGGCTTACGCCGCAATCTCTCAGGTATAGAGGACAGATGGGGCGCAGCTTCGATGCTGCGCCCTTTTTCTTTTTCAGGAACTTGACCATGACATTGAAACAGACGCCCCTGAATGCCGCTCACCGCGCCATGGGGGCAAAAATGGTGGATTTTGGCGGCTGGGACATGCCGGTGAACTACGGCTCCCAGATCGACGAGCATCATCAGGTACGCCGCGACTGCGGCATGTTCGACGTGTGCCACATGCGCGTGGTCGATGCCAAGGGCGATGGGGTACGCGCCTTCTTGCGTTACCTGCTCGCCAACAATGCCGACAAGCTGACCCTGCCAGGCAAGGCGCTGTATTCGGCCATGTTGCGCCCGGAGGGCGGCGTGATCGACGACCTCATCATCTATTTCATGAGTGAACAGTGGTTCCGCATCGTGGTCAATGCCGGCACGGCGGACAAGGATATCGCCTGGATGAAGCAACAGGCCGCGCAGCATGCGCCCGGCCTCACCATTACCTCGCGCGACGACCTCGCCATGGTTGCCGTGCAAGGGCCGCATGCCCGCGCCAAGGTGTGGCAGGTGCTGCCGCAGGTAAAAGGGGCAACCGAAGGATTGGTCAACTTCCAGGCGGCTGATTGCGGCGAGTATTTCGTTGCCCGCACCGGCTATACCGGCGAAGACGGCTTTGAAGTGATGCTGCCGAAAGAGAAGGTGGAAGCATTCTGGTATGCGCTGAACAAGGCGGGCGTGCCGCCCATCGGCCTGGGCGCGCGCGACACGCTGCGCCTGGAAGCGGGCATGAATCTGTACGGGCAGGACATGGATGAAACCGTGGGCCCGCTTGAATCCGGCCTCGGCTGGACAGTCGACCTGAAGAGTCCACGCGATTTCATCGGCAAGGCCGCACTCTTGGCCAATCCGCCGGCGCGCCAGCTG
>DASVYZ010000296.1:0-4294 GCA_036391935.1 Burkholderiaceae bacterium
CCATCCTACGCGGCCCATCCCCTCTCCCGCAAGCGGGAGAGGGTCGTAATGACTCTTGTCTTCTTACATCGCCGCCAACGCCTTTGCAGTAGCCGTACTCAAATCCCGCAACCACTTATGCTCGCTGGCCTGATGCACCCGCTCATGCCAAAGCTGGTAAAACCGCATCGGCGGAAACTTGATCGGCGTCGTGTAGGTCTTGAGCGGCAAAATCTTTTCATAGTGCCGCAGGAACTGCCTGCCCGTGGTGAGCACCAGATCGGTTTGCGTCAGCATGTAGGGGATCAGGCCGAAGTAGGCCGATTCCACGGCGACGTTGCGCTGCATGTTTTGCCTTGCCAGGAAGGATTCGATCACGCCGTAGTAGCCGGGCAGCATTTGCGAAGGCGCGACGTGGGGCAGGCTCAGGTAGTCTTCCACGGTCATCTTGTCCGACGCCGTGCGCTTGGCATAGGCGCAATCGGCGCGCATGGCGCACAGGATGGGGTCTTCGAACAGTTTGGACAGGTGCAGGTGTTCGGGCGGTTCGTCCCAGTTGGCGATCACCAGGTCGAGGTCGCCGTCGGAAAGGAGCTTGACGTAGTCGATTTCGGGCCCCAGGCCGTGGATGACGATGCGGCTCTTGGGCGATTCGCGGCGCAGTGCGGCGACGATGTTGGGGAGAAACTGGCTGTCGAGGTAGTCCGGCGCGGCGATGTGGAAGGTGCGGCTTTCCTCTTGCGCGACGAAGGGCACCTTGCGCACGAATAGCCGCTCGGTATCGTCCAGGATGCGCTTGGCCGGCTTGAGCAGGCTTTCGCCGTGCTGGGTCGGCACCATGCCGCGCGCGCCGCGCACCAGCAGCGGGTCGCCCGTCAGTTCGCGCAGCTTGCGCAGCGAGGCCGAGATCGAGGGTTGCGGCTGGTTGAGCTTCAGCGCCACGCGCGAGACGTTTTTCTCCGACAATAGCATGTAGAGGATGCGGATCAGGTGTACGTCGAGGTGATCGGGCAGGCCGGCCATGGGAGTCTCCCTTTGGTCACCTCTGAAAATCTAGTGCGCGAGCCACGATTTTTAGAGGCGCCCGTATATGTATGGATATATGTCCAATATACTCCTCCTGGCATGACCCAGGCTATGAAAAAGGCTATCTTGCTGATACGAAATAGCACATGGTCCTGTTCATGCAATGGACATGCAACGGGCATGCAAAAGAGGGATTAAAGGACTAAAGGACCACAGGCAGCGGTCGCAGCGGCGCTTTCGACAGTGCGCGGCCAACCATTCCATCGTCTGAAGCGCCCGCAGAGGCAGACGAGATTACAAGAGGAAGGCATGGACGCGTTTTGGCTGTCATACGGGATCGATTGGCTCAACCTGCTGGTGCGCTGGCTGCATTTGATCACGGGCATCGCCTGGATCGGCGCTTCGTTTTATTTCGTCTGGCTCGATAATTCGATCAAGCCGCCCAAGCCCGGTTCGGACCTGGCCAGGCGCGGCGTGTCGGGCGAGCTGTGGGCCGTGCATGGCGGCGGTTTTTACAACCCGCAAAAATACCTGGTGGCGCCGCCCGAGCTGCCGGCCGAGCTGCATTGGTTCAAGTGGGAAGCCTATGCCACCTGGCTTTCGGGCTTTTCGATGCTGTTCATCGTCTATTACTTCAACGCCTCGGCGATGATGATAGACAAGTCCGTGGCCGATCTGGCGCCGTGGCAGGCGATTGCGACCGGCCTCGGCACGCTGGCGGCGGGCTGGGCCGTGTATGACTTGCTGTGCCGTTCGCCCCTGGGCAGGCGCGAGGGCTTGCTCGGCCTGGCGATGTATGGCTTGATCGTGCTGGCGGCGTATGCGCTGTCGCATTTCCTCTCGGGCCGCGCGGCTTACATCCACGTCGGCGCGATGATGGGCACGATCATGGTGGGCAACGTGCTGATGGTGATCATTCCGGGGCAGCGCAAGCTGGTGGAAGCGATGAAGCGCGGCGAGGCGCCCGAGGCGATCTACGGCATCCGCGCCAAGCAGCGCAGCGTGCACAACAATTACTTCACGCTGCCGGTGCTGTTCGTGATGATCAGCAATCATTACGCGATGACGTACAGCCATGCCTATAATTGGCTGGTGCTGGCGGCCATCATGGCGGCCGGGGTGTTGATCCGCCACTTTTTCAACTTGAAGCACAAGGGGCGCATCGCCTGGGGGTTCCCGGCGGCCGGCGTGGCCATCCTGTTCGGCGTGGCGGTGGCGATTGCGCCGCATCCGGTGCAGCCCGCGGCTTCCGCCGCCACGCCGGAAGAGCAGTTCGCGCGCGTGCAAACCATCGTCAATGCACGCTGCACGGCATGCCACTCGGACCATCCGACGCAGCCCGGCTTTGCCGCCGCGCCTGCCGGCGTCATGCTGCAGACGCCGGCCCTGGTGCACCAACATGCCGCCAAGGTTTATCAGCAGGCGGTACAGTTGAAGGCGATGCCCTTGGGCAACCTGACGCACATGACCGATGAAGAGCGGGCGGCGATTGGCGCGTGGTACCAGTCCGGCGCCAAATAATTCGAACCAGGAAGACAGATCATGACAAATTTCACCATCGACGGCTTCACCCTCAGCGCTGCCCAGGTCGTCGCCGCCGCGCGTGACACCGCGATCCAGGTCGAGCTGGCCGCGTCCTCGCGCGCCGCCCTGAAGGAAAGCCGCGACTATATCGAAAACACCTGGATGCACGATGAAGCGCCGATGATGTACAGCTTCAACACCGGCGTCGGCTTGCTGAAGGATACGCGCATCAAGGTCGAGCATATCGAACTGTTCCAGACCCAGTTGATCAAGGCGCACGCGGCCGGCATGGGCGAGCCGTTTTCGGAAGAGGTCAGCCGCGCCACCATGCTGCTGCGGGCCAATGCCTTCGCCAGCAATTATTCCGCGCCGCGCGTGGAGGTGGTGGACCGCCTGCTGGCTTTCCTCAATGCCGGCATCCATCCCGTCATGCCGCAAAAGGGCTCGGTGGGCGCATCGGGCGATCTCGCGCCCTTGTCCTATCTTGCTGCCGCCGTCGCGGGCTTCCCGCAAGCGGAAGTGATGTACCAGGGCCGCCGCATGTCCGCGCCCGAGGCGATCGGGCTTGCCGGGCTCGGCCCGGTCGAGTTCGATCTCAAGGCCAAGGATGCTTCTGCCCTGATCAACGGCTGCACCGTGTCGCTCGCGGTAGCCGTGCTGGCGGCAGCCGATGCGCGCGATCTCTTGAGCGATGCCTGCATCTCGCTCGGCTTGACGCTGGAGGCGATGCGCGCCGAGATGTCCGCCTTCGATCCGCGCATCCACCAGGCGCGCCCGCATGCCGGCCAGATCAAGACCGCCGCCGCGATCCGCAAGCTGATGCAGGGTTCCACGCGCGCCACGCACGAGGCGCGCGCCGTGCAATTCCCGGAAGAGCTGCGCCGCACCGATATCCCCTACACCAACCGCATCCAGGACGTGTATTCGCTGCGCTGCGCGCCGCAAGTGTACGGCCCGGTGTTCGACGCGCTCGATTACATCGACACCATCGTGGACAAGGAAATCAATTCTGCCACCGACAACCCGCTGATTTTTTCCAGGGACGGCGGCGGTTTCGAAATCATCTCGGGCGGCAATTTCCACGGCCAGTACCTGGCGCAGGCGATGGATTTGCTGGCCATGGCCGTGGCCGACCTCGGCAGCATCTGCGAGCGCCGCGTGGCGCGCCTGATCGACCCCACGCTGTCCTGGGGCCTGCCGCGCAACCTGATGACGGGCGTGCGCGGCGTGAACACGGGTTATCCCGTGGTGCAGTGCTCGCTGTCGTCCCTGGTGATGGAAAACCGCACGCTGTGCATGCCGGGCTCGGTGGACAGCATCCCCGCCAAGGGCAATAGCGAAGACCATGTCTCGAACTCGACCTGGTGCGCGCGCAAGGCCGCCACGGTGGTGGCCAATTCGCAATACATCGTCGGCGTGGAAATGCTGCTGGCGGCGCAGGGGCTGACGATGACGGAGGCGCTCCTGCCCGGCTTCGTGCTGGGCGAGGGGACGCAGGCAGCCTACGATGCGGTGCGGCGCCAGGTTCCGGCCTGCCTCGATGGCGACCGCTGGTTCCACGACGATATCGTGGCGGCGCAGTCTTTTGTTACCACGGGTTCGATCAGGAAGGCCGTGGAGGCGAAAATCGGCGCGTTTGTTTGACGCCAAGTGAAACCGGGGGCGTCCCGTGCCGGCATCGTTTCGTTGCATGCTTCTCGCCCGGCCGTTAGCTACCCCCTCCCGCCAGCGGAACGACACGCGCTTGCAAGCGCGTGGCTCCCCC
>DASVYZ010000297.1:0-1731 GCA_036391935.1 Burkholderiaceae bacterium
CCGATTGCATGCCCGGCAGCACGCGCACCACTTTGCCCAGGTAGATATTGCCGGCCATGCCGCGCGAGAGTGTGCGTTCGATGTGCAATTCCTGCACCGCGCCTTGCAGGATCAAGGCCACGCGCGTCTCCTGCGGCGTGATGTTGATCAGGATGTCTTCACTCATAATGTCTTTATGCCTGCCTGTCTCAGCAGTTGTGCGGTTTCGAATAGGGGAAGGCCCATGATGCCGGTATAGCTGCCGGAAATGCGCGAAATGAACGCGGCGGCTGGGCCTTGTATGCCGTATCCGCCGGCCTTGTCGTAAGGCTCCTTGCCGGCGCAGTAGGCGGTGATTTCTTCGTCGGAGAGCGGCGCGAATTCGACTTCCGAGCATTGGGTGAGCTGGTACAGCTCGTCGCGATACGACAGGGCGATCGAGGTCAACACTTCGTGGCTGCGGCCCGAGAGCGCGCGCAACATCGCCGTGGCTTCGGCAAGGTCTGCCGGTTTACCCAGGATTGTGCCATCGACTACGACAGTCGTATCCGCGGTCAGGATGGGATAGGCGGGCAGGCGGCGCTCATGCATGATGCGCGCGGCGCACGCGGCTTTTTCGCTGGTCACGCGCGCCACATAATCGTGCGCCGCTTCGCCAGGCAACACCTCTTCCGTGACATCGGGCCCGCGCGGCGCCTTTTCGCGCAGCATCAACAATTCGAATTGCACGCCGATCTGGCGCAACAATTCGCGGCGGCGCGGACTTTTCGATGCGAGATAGATTTTCTGTTGCGATGGAGCCATGCTGCAAGCATAGCCCAGAACGCATTTTGTAGGGTGAAAAAGCCCAAGGCGTTCGCTATGCGTTTACCTGCGGGGCATAGAATCGCAGGTTGTGTCGGGCGTCGCTACGCTTGGCGCCAACCTGCTTTATCGAGAGTTAAACTCGGTGATATGGGTGGTTTTGCGTAATCGACCAAGCGCGATACAGTTGCTCGGCCAACAGTATGCGCACCATGCCGTGCGGCAGCGTCAAACTGGAAATGCGGATCTGCAAGTCGGCTTGCGCCTTGAATTCCCCATCGAGTCCATCGGCCCCGCCGATGACGAAGGCCACGTCGCGCCCATCCTGACGCCACTGCGTCAGCAATTGTGCCAATTGCATGGTGGTGAGGTCTTTGCCGCGCTCATCGAGCGCCACGACGCGGCAGCCCTTGGGCAGGGCCGCTTCGATTTTGGTACGCTCGCCGCGCATCACGGTTTCCGCAGTCTTGCTGTCGGAGCGCTCGATCGGTTTGACTTCCTTCAAGACGATGCGGCACTCTGGCGGCATGCGCTTGGCATATTCATTGAAGCCCGATTCGATCCAGGCCGGCATCTTATGGCCGACCGCGGCAATGACGAGCTGCATGAGGCGATCGTTTAAGCCGCCGCGGTCTTGCGCTTGGCCGGAGCCTTCTTGGCGCCCGTGCTCTTCGCAGCGGCAACCTTGACGGTCTTGCCTACGGGAGTCTTGGCCGTAGTCTTCTTTTTGACGGCAGGAGCTTCACCTTCAGCCTTGGGCGCGCGCGGCTTGCGGGCCGGCTTCTTCGGCTCGTCGTCGACCGTGGTCTGGCTGGCCGCGATGTGGCGTTTGACGGTCTTCTTCGGCTTTTCCTCATCGTCGGTGGTCGGTGCGGCGGACTTCTTGGCCGTGCGCTTGGCGGCGCCGAACTTGACTTCCTTTTCGCCCCAGATCTCTTCCAGGCGGTA
>DASVYZ010000298.1:0-7849 GCA_036391935.1 Burkholderiaceae bacterium
TATCCGCTCGATCCCAGCATGGATTACATCAAACGTGTAATCGGCCTGCCTGGTGATAAAATTACCTATAAAAACAAACACTTAACCATTAACGGGCAGAAAATGGCGTACGAGGCGGAAAAAGACTTCCGGGACGTGGAACATCCGCTCAATTATCAGGCGCAATTCACGGAAAACTTGTCAGGGGTGAAGCACAAGATATTGAATGCACGGGACCAGCAAGGCGCAGTCCATCAACCATACGACAGCTTCCTGATGCGGGATTCTTGTGTTTTTGAAAACAATAACACTGAGGATTTCACTTGTAGCGTACCTGCCGGCCATTACTTTATGATGGGAGATAATCGGGATAACAGTGCCGACAGCCGCTATTGGGGGTTCGTGCCCGATGAAAACATCGTTGGCAAGGCAGTGGGCATCTGGATGAACTTGGATGATCTAAAACGTATCGGCGGATTTCAATAATGGCACCTCTGCAAATCTACTGCGCCACCCAATCTCGGCACTGTGATGCTCGCCGTACAATTCGTACGGTTGCGCTTCTCGGACCGGCCTTGGGCGGCTCGCTACGATTTTCGGAGGCGCCGGATCAATAATGGGAGCCTAACCATGATGTTAACAGCAGTCAAACAGCGCGGCGTCAGCCTGGTCGGTCTGATATTTATTCTCATCATTCTCGGCATGATCGGCGTGATCGCACTGAAAGTGGTGCCGACCGTGAGCGAATTCATGGCGGTGAAGAAGGCGATTGGCATTGCCAAGAATGCCGGTACGACCATTCCGGAAATCCGCCTGTCTTTCGACAAGCAGGCCGATGTGGCCTACATCACTTCGGTGCAGGGCAAGGACCTCGACATACGCAAGACCGCCGATGGCTTCGAGATCGCCGTGTCCTACGAAAAGAAGATTCCCCTGGTCGGGCCGGCCAACCTGGAAATCGATTACGAGGCGTCGACCTCGCCGACGATGACCGCCAGCAAGAAGTCGGGCGGCGATCAATAACAGCAGAGGGAAGTGAGCATGGATTTATCGTTATTGCAGGATCGCTTGGGGCATACGTTCAAGGAAGCTGCGCTCTTGCAGCAAGCCTTGACGCATCGCAGCCATAGCGGCTTGCATAATGAGCGCCTGGAGTTCCTGGGCGATTCCATCCTCAATTGCGTGGTCGCGTCTCTCTTGTTCGACCGCTACAGCAAGATCGATGAAGGCGACTTGTCGCGCCTGCGCGCCAATCTGGTCAAGCAGCAATCGCTTTACGAGATCGCGCAGCGGCTCGATCTGCCGCAATTCCTGCGCCTGGGCGAAGGCGAGTTGAAGTCAGGCGGCTTCCGCCGGCCTTCGATTCTGGCCGATACGCTCGAAGCGCTGTTCGGTGCGATCTTTCTTGATGCCGGGTTCGACAAGGCGCGCGACGTGATCCGCGCGCTCTACATCCCCATCCTCGATACGGTCGATCCCAAGACGCTGGGCAAGGATGCCAAGACGCTGTTGCAGGAATACCTGCAAAGCAAGAAGATCGCTTTGCCGCAATACAACGTCGTGGCCACGCACGGCGCGGCGCACAACCAGGAATTCGAAATCGAATGCCTGGTGCCCAAGCTCGAGATCCAGGTGTTCGGCACTGGCGGTAGCCGCCGCGCCGGCGAGCAGGCCGCCGCCAAGCGGGCGCTCGAAGCGGTGCAAGCCGCCTTGGTCAAGACGCCCGCTGCCGCGAAGAAGAGCAAGCCGCGCGCTGCGCAACTGAAGTTGGCCGGTATTGCCACCGTGCAGAGCGAAGCGCCGCACGAGGCGCCGGCCAAGCCTGCCAAGGCCGCCAAGGCCGACGGCAAAGCCGACAATAAGTCCGACGCCAAGGCTGAACCCAAAACGGAAACCAGATCGGAGAGCAAGGGCAAGGCTGAGGCTTCCGAAAAGAAGGCCGATGCGGGAGCACGAGAACACATCGACCTGGAGTTGCCGCTGGTCGCATCCGGCCAAAGCAAGACCGCATGACATCTACCGAACATCCCGGCAACAACGCGCCCGCCGATTTCCGCTGCGGCTACATCGCCATCGTTGGGCGCCCCAACGTCGGCAAATCGACGCTGATGAACATGCTCATCGGCGCCAAGGTCAGTATCACCTCGCGCAAGGCGCAAACCACGCGCCACCGCATCACCGGCATCCAGACCACGCCCGACGCGCAATTCATCTACGTCGATACGCCCGGCTTCCAGACGCGTCACGCCAATGCGCTCAATCGCACCTTGAACAAGACCGTGAGCAATTCGCTGACTGCGGCCGACGTGATCCTGTTCATCGTCGAAGCCGGTACCTTCGGTCCGGCGGACCAGCAGGTGCTCGACTTGTTGCCGGCCAACGTACCCTGTATCCTGGTGATCAACAAGTCCGACAGGATGAAGGACAAGGCAGCACTGATGCCCTTCGCCCAGCAGGCTGCAGCGAAGCGCGATTTCACCGCCGTGGTGCCGGTTTCGGCCAAGCAGAACTTTCAGTTGGACAGCCTGCAGGCCGAAATTCGCAGGCATTTGCCGCAGAATGCCCCGATCTTCGGTGAGGACGACATCACCGACCGTAGCGAGCGCTTCCTCGCCGCGGAAATCGTGCGCGAAAAAGTGTTC
Organism: Burkholderiaceae bacterium; assembly: GCA_036391935.1. Classification (GTDB taxonomy): domain Bacteria; phylum Pseudomonadota; class Gammaproteobacteria; order Burkholderiales; family Burkholderiaceae_D; genus PKWO01. The sequence goes on from DASVYZ010000298.1 coordinate 2,622, forward strand.
CGCTTCGTCGGGGAAGAACTGCCTTACACCAGCACGGTGCTGATCGAAAAGTTCGAGCAGGAAGGCAATCTGCGCCGCGTGTTCGCGGCCATTCTGGTCGAGCGCGATGCGCACAAGGCCATGCTGATCGGACACAAGGGTGCCAAGCTCAAGGAAATCTCGACCCAGTCGCGGCTCGACATGGAAAAGCTGTTCGGCGGGCCGGTGTACCTGGAGATTTGGGTCAAGGTCAAGTCGGGCTGGGCCGACAACGAAGCCGGGTTGCGCGCCTACGGCTACGAATAAGACGATAAGACCGCTTCCATGGACACCGTTCTCGAGCACGATGAGACCGAGGCGGAAGTGCAGCCCAGGCGCGCAGCCAAAGCGCGCAAGCCCGCCGGGAAAGAACACCGCATCGCCGGCCAGCCCGGCTTCGTACTGCACAGCTATCCTTACAAGGAAACCAGCCTGATCGTCGACGTATTCTCGCGCGATCACGGCCGTATTCCCGTCGTTGCCAAGGGCGCCAAGCGGCCCAATTCCAGGCTGCGCGGCGTGCTGCAAACCTTCCAACCCTTGTCGTTGTCCTGGAGCGGCAAGGCCGAAGTGCGCAACCTGATCGGTGCCGAATGGGTGGGAGGCTTGCTGCCTTTGGAAAAGTCGGCGCTCCTATGCGGCTTTTATCTCAACGAATTGCTCGTCAAGCTGCTGGCGCGCGACGATCCGCACGCTGCATTGTTCGATCACTACGTCGCCGCCTTGAACGAGCTGGCGCACGCCGAGCCGGCTCCCATCGTGCTGCGCAAATTCGAACGGGCCTTGTTGAAGGAAACAGGCGTCGCCACCGATTTCACCGTCTGCCGCGCCACGGGGGAGCCGGTCGACCCGAAGCAGGATTACGTGGTCGATCCCGAGAGCGGGCCGCGGCCGGCGCGCGCCGCCGACCGTTGGCCGTCGGTGGCGGGCAAGACCCTGCTCGACATGGAAAAGCAGGATTACAGCGACGCCGCCACCCAGGCGCAGAGCAAGACGCTGATGCGTTTCCTGCTCGCGCACCATTTGGGCGGCGTGCCTTTGAATACGCGCCAGATATTGATCGATCTGACGCAATTGTAGAAAGTACCGTATGAGCTATTTGCAACCGACCCCGTCCATCATCGACCTCGGCGTCAACATCGATCACGTCGCCACGCTGCGCAATGCGCGCGGCACGGTCTACCCCGACCCGCTCAAGGCCGCCTTGCTGGCCGAGGAAGCCGGGGCCGATGCGATCACGCTGCACATGCGCGAAGACCGGCGCCACATCAAGGACGCCGACGTGATCGCGATCCGGCCGCAATTGAAGACGCGCATGAACCTCGAAGCGGCCGTGACGCCCGAGATGATCGACTTCTGCTGCCGCATCAAGCCGCACGATGCCTGCCTCGTGCCGGAGCGGCGCGAAGAAGTGACGACCGAGGGCGGGCTCGACGTGGTGCGCTATTTCACCCAGGTGAAGGCCGCGGTGGAACAGTTGCATGCAGAAGGGATTCGCGTGAGCCTGTTCATCGATGCCGACGCGGCACAGATCCAGGCCGCGGCCGAGAGCGGCGCCGCCGTCATTGAATTGCACACGGGACGCTATGCCGATGCGCATGAGGCGGCCGAACAGGCACGCGAGCTGGAGCGCGTCCGGCAAGGTGTCGTGGAAGGCGTCAAGCGCGGCTTGAAGGTCAATGCGGGGCACGGCTTGCATTACACCAATGTGCAGGCGATTGCCGCGATACCCGACATCGCCGAACTCAACATCGGCCATGCCATCGTCGCACAAGCCGTGTTCGACGGCTGGCAAAAAGCCGTGCGCGACATGAAGGCCATCATGACTCAGGCGCGCCTGGCTGCGCGCGGCGCCGGACACTTATGATTCACGGCATCGGCACCGATATCGTGCAAGTCTCGCGCATTGCCGTTTCCGTCGAGCGGCAGGGCGACCGCTTTGCCGAAAAAGTGCTCGGACCCGATGAGATGCAAGTCTTTCGCGAGCGCAGCGCGAAGGTGGCCGCGCGCGGCATGCGCTACCTCGCGGCGCGCTTCGCCGCCAAGGAAGCATTTTCCAAGGCGCTCGGCACGGGTTTCCGTCCGCCCATGAGCTGGCATGGCCTGCAGGTGATGAACGACGAAGAGGGCAAGCCCGTCGCCGTGACCAGCGGCGAGTTGCGCGGCTACCTCGAAGCCCGTCAATTGCAGGCGCAGATTTCGTTGTCCGACGAAGCGGACTATGCCGTCGCCTTTGTCATTCTGGAAAAGGCGGTAAAGTAGGGCATGAGCGACCTCATCTCCGACACATCCGCCGAAGAAGCCGGCGCGCCCGCGCCTGAGGATGCGCGGGCAATCGTCCTCGATACCGTAGCCAAGCTGCCGCACCTGCCCGGCGTGTACCGCTATTTCGACGCGGGCGATACCGTGCTTTACGTCGGCAAGGCGCGCGACTTGAAGAAGCGCGTCTCGAGCTATTTCCAGAAGACCTTGAGCAGCCCGCGCATCGCCATGATGGTCGAACGCATCGCGCGGCTTGAGACGACCGTGACGCGCAGCGAGGCCGAGGCGCTGATCCTGGAAAACAACCTGATCAAGACCTTGCAGCCGCGCTACAACATCCTGTTCCGCGACGACAAATCCTATCCCTATCTCAAGATCACCGGCGGCGACGTGCCGCGCATGGCTTACTACCGCGGTGCGGTGGACAAGAAAAACCAGTATTTCGGCCCCTTCCCGAGCGCCTGGGCGGTCAAGGAATCGATGCAAATCTTGCAGAAGGTGTTCCTCTTGCGCACCTGCGAGGATTCGGTGTTTTCCAACCGCACGCGGCCCTGCCTGCTGCACCAGATCCACCGCTGCAGCGGGCCCTGCGTGAACCTGATTTCGCGCGAGGATTATGCCGCCGACGTGGACAATGCCGCCAAGTTCCTGCGCGGGCGCCAGACCGAAGTGATGCAAACGCTGGAAGGCAAGATGCACGGCTTCGCCGCCGACCTCAAGTTCGAGCAAGCCGCCGTGGTGCGCAACCAGATCACGGCCTTGTCGCGCGTGCTGCACCAGCAAAGCATGGAGACCACGGGCGATGCCGATATCGACATCATCGCCGTGGTGGTGCATGGCGGGCGCGCCTGCGTCAACCTGGCCATGGTGCGCGGCGGACGCCATCTCGGCGACCGCGCCTACTTCCCCACCCACGTGGATAATGCCGTGTCCAGCGCGGAAGAGTCGCTGGAGATCGAAGTGCTGAAAGCCTTTATCGCCCAGCACTACACCGAGAAATTCATCCCAGGCACGCTGATCGTGAATCACGAATTGAACGAGCCGGAATTGCTGCTGGCCTTGATGGAGCAGTGCGGCCACCGCATCCACCTGGTGTTCCAGCCGCAGGGGCAGCGCCGCACCTGGCTCGAGATGGCGCACAAGGGGGCGGAGATCGCACTGGCGCGGCTGCTGTCGGAACAGGGCTCGCAACAGGCGCGCACGCGCGCGCTGGCCGATGCGCTGGGGCTGGAAGCGGCCGACCTCGATGCGGTGCGCGTGGAATGCTTCGACATCAGCCATACGCAAGGCGAGGCGACCCAGGCTTCGTGCGTGGTGTTCCACCACCACGCCATGCAAAACGGCGAATACCGGCGCTACAACATCAACGACATCACGCCGGGCGACGACTATGCCGCCATGCGCCAGGTGCTGATGCGCCGCTACGAGAAAGTGGCCAACGGCGACGGGGTGATGCCCGACGTGGTGCTGATCGACGGCGGCAAGGGACAGGTCGAGATGGCGCGCCAGGTGTTCGTCGAACTCGGCCTCGATATTTCGCTCATCGTCGGCGTGGCCAAGGGAGAAGGGCGCAGGGTGGGACTGGAAACCCTGGTCTTTGTCGACGGGCGCGAGCCGCAGGAGCTGGGCAAGGAGTCGGCCGCGCTGATGCTGGTGGCGCAAATCCGCGACGAGGCTCACCGTTTCGCCATCACCGGCATGCGCGCCAAGCGCGCCAAGGCGCGCCAGACTTCGCGGCTGGAAGAGATCGAAGGCGTGGGCGCCAAGCGCCGGCAAAAGCTGCTGGCGCGTTTCGGCGGCTTGCGCGGCGTGATGAGCGCCAGCATCGAAGACCTGGCTTCGGTCGAGGGCATCTCGCACCAGCTGGCCGAGGAGATTTACAAGCAATTGCACTGAATCCATAGCGCTGCCGCATTCTGGAGGATAATGGCGGTGCATCAAGCCGAACAAGTACAATATTTCATGCCATTCAACCTTCCTATTTTCCTCACCTGGCTGCGCGTCGCGCTGATACCGCTCGTGGTCGGCGTGTTTTATCTGCCCGAGACAATACTTACCCGCTATGAGCAAGGCGTCGCCGCCACCGTGATTTTCATCGTCGCCGCGGTAACCGATTGGTTCGATGGTTTCCTCGCGCGACGCCTGAGCCAGACCTCCGCTTTCGGCGCCTTTCTCGACCCCGTTGCGGACAAGCTGATGGTTTCCGGCGCCTTGCTGGTCTTGCTGCAGCTCGACCGCATCAAATACGGCGCGGCGGTGGCCTTCATCATTATCGGGCGCGAGATTGCCATCTCCGCCTTGCGCGAATGGATGGCCCACATCGGCGCATCGAAATCGGTGGCGGTCAGCTCGATCGGCAAGATCAAGACCACGGCGCAGATGGTCGCCATCCCGATGCTGCTGTACTACGATCAATTCCTGTACGTGATCGATACGCGCGTGTGGGGACAATGGCTGCTTGGCGTGGCGGCGGTGCTGACGGTATGGTCGATGTTCTACTATCTGCGCAAGGCTTGGCCGGTCATCAAGGAAAAAGCCGGCCATCTATGAAAATAGGATGACATTGATGCTTGACAAGCTCGGCAGATCGTCTATAATGCTCGCTTGTTGTCGACGCGGGAGTAGCTCAGTTGGTAGAGCGCAACCTTGCCAAGGTTGAGGTCGAGAGTTCGAGACTCTTCTCCCGCTCCAGGATTCCGAAGGAAGCCGAAGTCAAACAAGGCTTCCTTTTTTATTTCCCGGGGCGCGACAACAGAAAGCGGTAACACTCCATGCGGGAGTAGCTCAGTTGGTAGAGCGCAACCTTGCCAAGGTTGAGGTCGAGAGTTCGAGACTCTTCTCCCGCTCCAGTTTCATTTCGTGACGGTTGATGCACATCGGCACGAATCACGGTTACAATGCGGCGTAGCGTTAGCTGCATGCTCCATGACGGCGGGGTAGCAAAGCGG
>DASVYZ010000299.1:0-9044 GCA_036391935.1 Burkholderiaceae bacterium
TCACCCTGTACAAAATTTTGCGCCGCACTATAATGCAATCGTCTCCTCCATCCTTTGGGATAGGATTGCAGCCCGCCTCTCGATTGTGCGGGCTTTTTTTTTGTCCGCCCTTGACGGCATCATGCGGGCCGGGTGAAGTCCATGATCCAGTTGGTTTCCCAATTCAAGCCTCCATCGTCGGAAAATGCCTGTTCCCAGCGTGGGTTTGCCGTATCGACGCGCGACCAGATGAAGCGCACGAGGATGGCGCGGCCGTTCAGGCTGTCTGCGCCGGAGAAAATGCCGGTGCTTCCATTGAAGCCGCCGGTCACCGGGGGCTCCAGCGCGCCGTAGCGGCTGTCGGCCCAATAGATCGACCATTGCCCGGTCTTGGCGTTGAGGAAGCGGAAACTCATGCCGGTGAAGCCGCCGGCGTGATCGGTGACGAACTCGTCTTCGTTGCCTGCGCCGCGCAGCAAGGGACGCCCCGTGTTGATGGCGTCGAACTCTTCCCATTCCTGGCAGCCGGCCAGGCGTTGGCGCAGGCGGCGGTTGCGTACTTTCCAGTCGCCGTGAATGAAATCGAAATCCCGTGCGGCTTGCTCCAGGGTCTTGTTGCGTGTATCCATTTTGTTCTCCATGTGAGGTGGGTGGAACCGACAAGATAATCATCATTTAGGGCATAATTTGCCCTAAATCGACTCTGGGTTGGTGTTATGTCCCGTCCTGCAACACGTGTTCTGGCCGTGCTGGAATTGCTTCAGGCGCACGGCACAGTGGGCGGCGCCCATCTGGCCGAACGTCTGGGCGTCGACCGCCGCACGCTGCGCCGCTACGTCGCGGCCCTGGAGGAGATGGGCATTCCCATCGTGGCGCAGCGCGGGCGCGACGGCGGCTATGCGCTGGTGCCGGGTTTCAAGCTGCCGCCCATGATGTTCACGGAAGACGAAACCCTGGCGCTCTCGCTCGGCTTGCTTGCCGCACGCCGCCTCGGCATGGCCGAGGCGGCGCCGGCCGTCGCCAGCGCCCAGGCCAAGCTCGAGCGCGTCATGCCGGGGCCATTGAAGGAGAGGGCGCGCGCCGTCGGCGAGACGGTGCAGCTCGACCTGTCGGTGACCGATGCTGCGCCCGACAATGCGGCACTGGTCGTGCTTTCGGCTGCGGCGCAGAAGCGCCAGCGCGTGCGACTGGCTTACCGTAGCGGCCAGGGTGAGGATAGCGAAAGGCGTTTCGATCCCTACGGCCTGGTTCATCGCGGCGGGCGCTGGTATGTCGCCGGTATGTGCCATTTGCGCGGCGGCGTGCGTACCTTCCGTCTGGACCGGATTCTTTCCGTCGTGCCGCTGCCGCAAAGCTTTGCGCGTCCGGAGCATTTCGATTCCATGGCCCATCTGGCGCAGGCGATCGCCACGCTGCCGCGCGCGCATCGCGTCGAAGTCTTGCTCAAGACCGATCTGCATACCGCGCGAGCCCACTTGCGCGAAGCCATCGGCGTGCTGGAACAGCGCGAGGACGGCGTACTCATCCGCAACCAATCGGAAGACCTGGACTGGTTCACGCGCCAGCTGGCCGCCTTGCCGTTCGGCTTTACCGTACTCGAGCCGGCGGCCTTGAACGATGCCGTCAAGGCCTGCGCGTGGCGCCTGCTGGCCCAGGTGGCATAAAAAGGAGGCGAACATGGCAAGTGGTCCGGCAGGATATTCCGGTACGCCGCTGGCGAAAAAGCTCGGCATCAGGGAAGGCAGCCGCGTCTGTGCGAAGGGCGCGCCGCAGCACTATGCGGCCTTGCTCGAACCCTTGCCGCCGGGCGTGGCATTCGACAGGAGCGTCACCGCGTCGACCGACGTCGTCCACCTGTTCCACACCGTCAAGGCCGAGCTGCAGCGGGAATTGCGCGCACTGCGCGGCAGCATCAGGCCGGACGGCATGGTGTGGGTTTCCTGGCCGAAGAAAGCGGCCAAGGTTGCAACCGACATCACCGAGGATACGATCAGGGAAGTGGCGCTGCCGCTCGGCTTCGTCGACGTCAAGGTATGTGCCGTCGACGAAACCTGGTCCGGCTTGAAGCTGGTGATACGCAAGGAACTGCGCTAGCAATCGCTGCCGAGTGCGTCGCCGAGAACGACTGCAAAAAGCAGGCCGCCGCCCAGAGCAATAACGCCACCGGCTATCCAATACGGCAGGCGCCGGGACGACATGAAGCGCGCGCAGAGCAGGTGGCACGGCCCGCCCAGCACGACGGCGACGATCATGCCCGACAGCGCCATCAGCTTCCAAAAGAAATCGATGTTGACCAGATAGGCATCCCCCGCATCTGGATCGAAGTGCCGTACTACGTGCACAGCGCCGTAGGCCAGCCCCTCCAGTGCGAGAAAGAACGCGATGGCCATCGCTTCAGCCTGGGCAAACCGTTTTAGCAGGGAAAATATCTTCATGGACATCCTTCGGAGGCAGTTGACGAATGCCTGCCACTCTAAGCCGGCAATATGAAGAGGCGATGCGTTTTACGTGAAGCGGGGTTCGGCGACCCGTTGCAGCTTTTCCACGTCCGTATCGCGATTTGCGTGTTAGCATGAAATCAGCACGGGGAATTCATCCCGGTGAAAAAAATGAGTGCTATTCTCAATAGCCAGACCTTATCAACCCTGCCTTGCCCAATACGATGCGACGCCTATTGATTCTTGCGGTCTGGTTTTTTTGCGCCGCGGCGACGGCCGCGCCCCCGTGCGAAATTTCGCTGGCCTACGCCGAGCATCCTTCGGAGCCTTTCCTCGAAGCCAAGAGCAAGTCCTCGCCGGCACGGCCGGGCGTGGCGGTCGAAATCGTCAGCCTTGCGGCGGCCGAGGCCGGCTGCAAGGTGCGTCTGAGCCGGCTTGCCAATTTACGCGTGTTGCGTTCGACCGAAACCGGCGAAATCGACGGCGCCATCCTGTTTTCCTACGACACCGAACGCGGTGCCTCGATGGTTTACCCGATGAAGGGGGGGCAGCTCGATGCGTCGCGGCGGCTGGCCACGTTCAGCTATTACCTGTATCGCCGCAAGGGCGGCAGGATCAATTGGGATGGCGTGACGCTGTCGAATCCGGACGACGTCACCATAGGCATCAACTTGGGCTTTTCGATCGCCGACCTGCTATTCAAATACAACGTCAAGCTCGAAGAGGTGCAGACCGCCGAGCAAAATCTCGGTAAACTGCGGCTGGGCCGCATTGGCGCCTATGCCATGCAGGAGCATATTGCCGATCCGGTCATCAAGCAGATGCACATGGAAGATGAAATCGAAAAATTGCCTGTACCGCTCTCGACCAAGAATTACTACCTGGCGTTTTCGCACAAGTTCTATGCTGCGCACCCCGAGGTTGCGGAAAAAATGTGGTCTTTCATCGCCGAGCAGCGCGATGCCCTGACCAAGTCCCTGATGCCGCACTATCACGAATAAAGCCCGCCATCGGCGCGGCCCGAAGAGAAAAGGATATCCCCCAATGCACCAGCAACCCAGGCATTGCCGAAAACGAACACTGGCGCTCGCAGCCTTGTCTTTGATGTGCGCCTGCGCAAGCGCGGCGAACAAGCATCCCAGGAGCGCCACGGCCACCCCGATCGAGCACGTGGTCGTGATCTTCCAGGAAAACGTCTCGTTCGACCATTACTTCGCCACCTATCCCGTCGCCGCCAATCCGGACGGCGAACCGGCCTTCCATGCCTTGCCCGGCACGCCGGCGGTCAATAGCCTGGCCACGCCGCTGGATGTGGAAAACGCGTTCGCCCCCTTGCCGGGCGTCGATCTGCTGCATGCCAACCCGACCGCGCGCAATGCGGACAATGGCGCCGATGCGATCAACCCCTTCCGCCTCGACCGCACGCAAGCCGCCACGGCCGACCAGCATCACGACTATATCGCCGAGCAGGCTGCCTTCCACAACGGCGCGATGGACCTGTTTCCCAAGGCGACCGGCAACGGCAATGCCAAGGCCAGCCCGCCCTTGAACACGCCCGGCCTCGTGCTCGGCTATTTCGACGGCAATACCGTCACCGCCTACTGGAATTATGCCCAGCACTATGCCATGAACGACAACGCGTTCGGCACCACGTTCGGACCGTCCTACATCGGCGCGCAAAACCTGATCTCCGGCCAGAACAATGGCGTCATCGCGAGCAATGCCAAAGCCGGCAAGAAGGGCGGCAGCAATCTCGATGGCGAAATCACGTCGGACGGCAACGGCGGCATCACGGCGGTGAGCGATCCGCAGCCGCTGGGCGATGTCTGCTCCACGCGCGGCGCGATCGAAGTCGGCGGCAGGAACATCGGAGACATGTTGAACGAAGCCGGCATCACCTGGGGCTTTTTCCAGGGGGGATTCGATCTCACCATGATCAATGCCGACGGCAGCACGGGCTGCAAGCGCGCCACGCGCTCGGCGGCGACAGGACAAACCGTGCTGGATTACATCCCGCACCACGAACCGTTCCAGTATTCCGCCGGCACGCGCAATTTGAGCCACGCGCGGCCGTCCAGCATCGCCGCCATCGGCCACAGCCTGCAGGAAGACGGCAAGACGGCCGATCCGGCCAATCACCAATACGACATCCACGATTTCTTCGACGCCGTCTCGGCCGGCAATTTCCCGGCCGTGAGCTACCTCAAGGCGCCGGCCTACCAGGATGGCCATGCCGGCTATTCCAACCCGCTCGACGAACAAGCCTTCGTGGTCCACGCAATCAATTTCCTGCAGCGCCGCCCCGAATGGGCGCACACGCTCGTCATCATCGCCTATGACGACTCCGACGGCTGGTACGACCATCAGATGAGCCCCATCGTCAATCCTTCGCGGCTCAAGCCCGATGCGTCGAGCGCGGTGAAAAGCAACGGCGTCACCGTGGCCGGCATGGGCGACGCGATGAACGGCGCAGGCTCGTGCGAAAAGGGCGTCCAGCAAGGCCGCCCGCTGGCCCTGCAAGCGTTGCCGGGATACGACGGCAAGCCCGATGCGCAGGGCCGCTGCGGCTACGGCCCGCGCCTGCCTTTCCTCATCGTCTCGCCTTATGCGCGGGTCAACCACGTCGACCATACGCTGATCGACCAGACTTCCATCCTGCGCTTCATCGAAGACAATTGGCTGCACGGCAAGCGCATTACGGGCTCGTTCGACGCGCTGGCCGGCCCGCTGGAGAATATGCTCGACTGGAAAAAGCCCAAGGCCGGCAAGCTGATCCTCGATGAGGAAAGCGGCCAGCCGGTGAAGGACTAATCGCCCACAAGGGGCAGCGCAAGCGGCAGTTCCAGCGTGGCGCGGGCCCCGCCCGTGGGCAGGTTGGCGAGCGTGATGCTGCCGCGATGCAGCGCTGCCACCTCGCGCACGAAGGGCAGGCCCAACCCGGTGCTCTTGGCCCCGTCCGGGCGCGGCAGAGAATAGAAACGTTCGAACAGGCGTGCCTCGGCATAGCCCGGTATGCCTGCTCCCTGGTCCGACACCGAGAGTTCCAGGCGATGGCCTGCCGTGCGTCCATCGATCTTGATCGTGCTGTCCGGCGGCGAGAAGTCGATGGCGTTGTCGAGCAGGTTGCCCAGCGCCTGGCGCAGCAACAGCGGGTCTCCCGGTATGTCGCATTCGTCGAGCCGGGTATCCAGTTTGATGCGCTTGCCGGCCAGCTTGGCGCCGAAGTCGTCGGCAACCTGCGCCGCCAGTCGGCCGAGTGCCACGCTGCCCGGCGCGATGGTCTGCTGCTTTTCCACCGTCACCAAGGCCAGCAGCTTCTCGATCAACTGCTGCTGGCGCCGGTTTTGCTCCAGGATATTGCCGAGGAAACGCGCGCGCTCCGCCTGCGGCAAGTCTTCATCAAGCAATTCGGCCGAGGCGCGGATCGCGGCGATCGGGCTTTTCAACTCATGCGCCAGGGTGTGCATCAATTCTTCGACATATTCCTTGCCTTCGAGCCTGTTGCGCATCGCTTCGAGCGCGCGCCCGAGCGTGCCGATTTCGTTGTTGCCCAGTGCGGGGAGGGCGGTCTTGCGGCCGGCTTCGACACCCGCGGCATAGTCTTGCAGCTTGCCCAGTTCACGCGAGAACCACCAGGAAAAACCGATGCCGATCAAGAGCGAGGCCAGCATCAGCGCGCCGCCGCGCTGCAGGATCTTGCGCTGGCTGCGCTTGACGAAGGGTTCGACCGTGATCACCGGCTTGGCCACGGAAAGCACGCCGATCAACCTGCCGTCGGCAACGATGGGCGCGGCCACGTGCATCACCGACGTGGCGGGATCATCGGGGTCGGTGCGCGTGCTGCGCGCGCCGTACTGGCCGTGCAGCGTGCGGTAGACGTCGTTCCACTGCGAATAGTCGCGCCCGACATCCTGGCCCGAGGAATCGAATACCACGATGCCCTTGTCGTCGGTCACGGTGATGCGCATGTCGAGCGACTTCTTGCGTACGCCGCTGATCAGGGCGGGCAGGGCGGCCGGCGGGCTGTCGGCCAGGCTGTGCGCCAAGGCCGACCGGTTCAGCGTTCCGGCCTTGAGATCCGGTGCGGCAATGCGCGCCAGCAGGTTGGCGCTGTCGACCAGCGTATCTTCCAGCGTATCGCGCACGCCCGGTTTGACTTCCTCCATGAACACGTTCAACAGAAACCAGCCGGCCAGGCCGACCACCGCGAAGTAGCCGAGCAGGATGCGCAGGCCTATTTTCATGCGGGAGCCCTCACGCCGCGCCGTCTACGCCGGATTGATGCTGTAACCCATGCCGCGATGGGTCTGGATCGGATCGGCCGCGGCATCGATGGCACGCAGTTTGGCGCGCAGCGACTTGATATGGGCATCGACGGTGCGCTCGAGCGTATCTTCGGCGTCCCGCCACACGCGGTCCATCAATTGCGCGCGCGACAGCACGTGGCCCGGGTGTTCGAGCAGGGTTTTCAAGAGCAGGTATTCGTAGCGCGTCAGGTCGAGCAGGGCGCCGCGATAGGCGATGCGCGCTTCCTTGCTGCGCAAGTCGAATCCGGAGGGCGCCTTCACCTCGGCTGCGCCATTGCCAAAGTAAGAGGCGGCCTTTTCCGACCGGCGCAGGATTACGCGCACGCGCGCCACCAGTTCGCGCGGGGAGAATGGCTTGGTCACGTAGTCGTCCGCGCCGATCTCCAGCCCCACCACGCGGTCGATCTCGTCGTTGCGCGCGGTGAGGAAGATCACCGGGACGTCGGAAAACTGACGCAGCCGGCGGCACACTTCGAAGCCGCTGATGTCCGGCAAGCCGACGTCGAGGATGGCGAGTTCGAACGGTTCGTCGCGCAACGCGGACAAGGCCGCCCCGCCCAGGGTCACGTGTTTCGGGCTGAAGCCTTCCGTGTGCAAGGCATAGGCAATGCCGTCGGCAATTGCCGGCTCGTCTTCGACGATCAGGATGCGTTTGTCCGCCACGTTGTTCAAAGGACCTTGCTCCTGGCGCTATCCAGGAACGGCTTCCCGCAACCGCCGATGCGAATTTCATCCTTGTCGATCCTGCGTGCATAGATCGATCGCGCAAAAAGGACGGCGATCAATATCGCGGCCAGGAAGCCAACGATAACCACAAGGAGGTCGAGGCCGTTGGAACCATGCTCGATCGTCCGGAACAGCGAGACGCTAGCCGTTGCGAAGGAGAGCAAACTGACGGCGATGCCGATGCGCCGGCGAGTCAGATGCGTTCCGCACAAGCCATATTCGATCTTGGCGCGCTTGCGCACGATCAAGCCGACGATGATGTAGATGATGGGATGAACGAAAATCAGCAGATACCATGCCGGATGATGCCAAATCAGAGTCTTTTTGCGCAGCGGCATTGCCGAGTCGGCGTTGCACTTCGTGCAGCGCGGGGGAAGCTGTCCGTCTTTTCTCAAGACCATCACTTTGCCGTCGCGCCAATAGGCGCCGATGTCGTCGGCATAGTCTTCCGCGAGATTGACCTGCGGTGCCAGGTATGGATTGACCGATGGCGGTGTCGCCATGTTGCGCTCTCCCTGTTTGTCGAGACTGTTGTTGGAATGTTCGTGATTTTCATTATAGCAATAGCGATCGGCAGGAAATACGCCTGTTTTCCCAATTCAGCCCCGTGGTGTTTTCGGTTTCCTGAACTTCCTTGACCTTTCCAAGCGTTGTGCTAGTCTGTATGCATGTTTGCATACAGTTTGAAACCATGAACCCGTCCATCCGCATCGAAGACAACGGCGTGCCGCGCTACGTGCAGATCCGCGATCAGCTGCTGCGCGCCATCGGTTCCGGTGCCTTGAAGCCAGGCGAGCAGATGCCCACCATGCGCGAACTGGCCGTCGAACTGTCGGTCGACTTGAATACCATACGCCACGCCTACGACGACCTTGAGCGTGGCGGCTTCATCGACATCGTGCGGGCACGCGGCACCTATGTGGCGCAACATCCGCCGCCGGAAACCGTCGCGGATCGTGAAGAACGCATAACCAGCATGGCGCATGAAACCATCGCCATCGCCAACGCTGCCGGGATAGACCCGGCGGCGTTGGCCAACCATATATTGAGCATGACAACCCAAAGAGGCAAAAAATGAATCGCAAAGGCAAAAACGCTCCGGCCGCCGTCTTGTCGGCCTTGCTGTTCCTGGCTGGCTTGCTGATCGGCGCGCTGGGCCATGAATCGGGCATCCTCATCGGTTACGTGGTGCCGGCGGCGATCTTCCTGCTGGCTTTCCTCGTACCGATCGCGCTCCTGATGGCGCAGCAGTGGGAAAAAGCCGTGGTGCTGCGCTTCGGCAAGCTGCATGCCATCGAAGGACCGGGCCTGTTTTTCATCGTACCCTTCATCGACGAAGTCTCGACCTGGGTCGACCAGCGTATTCAGGTCACCGGTTTCAATGCCGAGGCGGCCCTGACGCGCGACACCGTGCCGGCCAATGTCGACGCCATCTTGTTCTGGCAGGTGCATGACGCCAAGCGCGCCGCGCTCGAGATCACCGATTACCGCGATGCCATCCTGCGCGTAGCCCAGACTTCGCTGCGCGAAATGATAGGCTCGTCGCTATTGACCGCGCTGCTGTCGGATCGCAAGGCTTCCGACAAGCTCCTGA
>DASVYZ010000300.1:0-4968 GCA_036391935.1 Burkholderiaceae bacterium
ACGCCAGGAATTCCAGGGCGTGTGCGACAAGCTGCCGGCAAGCGACCCGCAAAAGGCGACTTGCGCCGCGGTGATGTGAGAGCGGCTAGAAGCCGAGGCGGCGGTACTGCGCCTCGGCGGCTTCCAGGCAACCCGGCAAGATTTCCTGCTGCGGCACCTCGCTGAATGCGCTGTCCGGCCGCTTGGAGTGAAAACGGCAGCGTTCACGTATGTTTTCCCGCATGGAAGCGTCGATCTCCATGCTCAAGTGTTGCGCCAGCCGCGACATCATGCCTTCCGCACCCAAACGATAGTCGAGCAGCAGGTTGCGACGGTCAACTGCCAGTTCGGCGAATCGCGCATAGTAATACGCCAGCACCTTGCCTAGCCAGGCATCGGCATCATCCGCGTCGATCTCCTTCTCTTCCATGCCGAACAGCTCGGGTTCGAGCAAGCCGGGCACGGCATGCGTCCCGCGCTGCGCGCGTTGCGAGCGCAGCACGTCTTGCGGAGCGCGGGTAAGCAGAATAAACGGCGTGTCGGGATAAAGTTCGCGCAGCAAGCCTGCATAGCGGGCATGCCAGCTGTCGAGCTTGACGAACAAACGCTGTTCGCCGAAGCGCCTGCTGCCGAGCAGCGAGATCGCCGCCCGCACCATGTGGCCATGCCCGGGCAAGGACTCCTTCATAGGCAGCCGCAACAAGGCATCGATCAGGGGCGCCTCCGACAGCACGATGTGGCTCGGATCGAGCCCGAGCAATTGCGCCAGCAGTGTCGAACCGCAGCGCGAAACATGGAAAATGAAAGCGGTCGGCGCCACCGGGTCGGCAAGGCCCGCCGCATGTTCGAGAAAATCGAGCGAGCTGAGGCTGGGGTAACCACGGCCGTTGGGCGGTTCCCCAAGGCAGCGCATGACGGTCTCTTCAAAGAATGGCTCGGTGTAACGCCGTCCTGCGCGCGAGAACCACCGGCACAGCCATTGCCCGCGATATTCAAGCCGATACGGCGCCCACTCCGCGGCCGACTCGCTCATTGCAAGGAGAGGATCAGCTTGTGCGCGGCTTCGGTTCCGATCAAGCGCAACTCCGCGATCATGCGCTCGCGCGTGGCCGCATCGGGGCGCATGGCATCCGCTTCGGCCGCGAAGTCGTAGCCGGCACGCGCAAACACGTCGTCGCTCCAGACGTTGCGTTTGCCGTCGATGACGAGATTGACGCGCGCCGCCGCGCCGCGGTTTTCCACACTGTGCGGCAGGCTGAAGTCGCCATACCAGCACTCCCCCGCCCGCATCGCAAGACGCTGCCCGCCGATCAGAAAATGCACGTCTTCCGAAGTGGCGAGCGGCACGTGAATGCGGAACACGCCATGGCGATAAGCGGTAAACGGGTCGCAGTGCTCCTTGATGACGCTGCCGGGCGCGAGATTCAACAGGCGCACCGATTCGAGTTCACAGGCGAAACCCCGCAACAGCTGCCTGAAATACGGACATCGCGTCAGCAACTCCGTGTCGCGATAGCCGCTACCGGGGTGGGACCGGATATCGCCGGCCGTCCCGGAAGCCGAACGCAAGGCGATACTGGTCCAACTGCCGGAATAATCCTCGGCGTGAAAATGGGCCGGCCATGACAAAGCTTCGCATGTGCGCAGGTCGCGCAACAAGGCGGCAGGATCGAAATCGAAAGGCAGGCGCAGAAAGGCTTGCATGCGGCCAGGAGCGCCCACCTCGATTGAAAGGCGGGCGCCGCTTGCTCAGTCGTTAAAAACGCGACGCGCAGCGCGGATCGCGTTGTCGATATGGCCGATGGCGTGGAAGCGCGGGCTATTGGACCAGCCGTTGTCTTCCTCGCGCTCGATATCGCCGCGCGCCTTCTTCATGAAATCGATGGCGGCGCGAATGCGGCCGGAGTGGTCGGGACGTTCGTCGACAGGCGGATGATCGTTCAGGTTCTTGCCGTCGTCGATGGCTGCCTGCTTGATGTCATTGATGGCGGCATCGATCTGGCGCACCGATTCGACTTCATCGACGGTTTGCGCCCAATCGCCAGGACGATGCTCAATCAGCCAGCGTGCGGCGCGCAAATCGGACAGGGCATGCAGATAAGCCGGATGATGTTGAGGCGGGGGCGGCGATGCGCAGCCAGCCAGCAAGCTTGCGCCGGCGACGGTAACGGCCAGCAGGGTCGATTTCAATGCTTTGCTCATGGATTCTCCTGGTGCGGTAATGGTTATTTTCGTAGAGCCTGCGGCCCCGCGCAGTATAACGAATACACAGCGATCGCAGTGCACGACCAGCATGCATAGTTTGTAAGCAAGTATTACCGGTAACGCACGATCGGATCAAGGCAAACAGATATTGGAATAAACGGCGCCGGCCAAAAAATCCCGCGATGTCGCCACTGCGGGTGAATCCACATATGGGAGACTGACGAATAAACCTGCATTGCCCCACAACTTGCCCGAGCCAGAGGGCGAGCGCATCAATCGAGCGAAAAAAAACCCGCATCGTTGCCGATGCGGGCGAATCCACTCTTGAGGAAAATCTAAGAGAGGTTTCAGTCTATCCGCCCGCATGGAAATCGCCCATCCCATATTCATGGGATATCCATCAAACAACTGTATTATTTTGTGAAATATGCGCCTAAATGCCGTTAAATTTACAAATCTTTTAACTACTTGACCAAACAGCTTTATGGCGATAGCGGTAAGCGTCCAGCTTGCGTCGTTGCACAAAACTGCGATCACGAATCAATTCCTGGCGCACGAAACCATTCTTTTCCAAGACACGTGCCGACGCATGGTTTTCCACACTGGCATAGGCTACCAGGCTGCTGAGATGCCAAGTGCCATAAGCAAGTTGCTGCATGTGGCGCACCGAGGCACTGGCCCAGCCCAGTCCGCAATGCGGTTCGGCGATGCGATACCCGATTTCGCCGCACCCTTGCACGGCGTCGATGAAGCGCAGATTGAGGCGGCCGGCGATGTTCCCCTCCGCGTCGACCATCACGCACGGATGCATGGTGCCGCCGGCGTAGGCGTCGAGGCATTCCCTGACATGGGCGATGGCACCCGCGATCGTATAAAACTCTTCCTTGCGCGCCTCCACGGTCTTTTCGAACCAGTCGCGATTGGCCAGTTCGAATTCAAGAAGCCCGGCGGCATCTTCCAGCCGCAAATCACGAAATTGCATTGCTGCGCTCCATGTTCAGGGATAAAGCGAGTATACCTTCGCTCCACAAAACCAGGAACTGGCTCCGCCAAACAGCGGCTTCGTCGCATGCCGCAGCGGCAATCCGGCCTCGCATCCACCATGGCGTCAAGTTCATTTCATCACGAAGGAGAAACGCCATGCAGGAAATTCTCGCTCATACCCCGCGCTGGGTCTTCGGCTTGTTCATCGGCCTGGTCGCGCTCGGCCTCATGCAAGCGAAGACGCGCAGCGTGACCTTGCAAAGACTGACCCTGTTACCGCTTGCGATGCTCGGGCTCTCGTTTTACGGCGTCTGGAATACCTTCAACGGCTCCGTACTCGGCGTCGCCTGCTGGCTCGGTGCCGCACTGCTCACGGCCGTCGCCAGCCAGCGTATCGACTTCGCCCGCGGGGTACGCTATATCCCGGAGCAGCGCAATTTCATCATGCCCGGGTCCTGGCTTCCCCTGGCGCTGATGATGGGCATCTTCTTCACCAAGTATGGCGTCGGCATCGTGCTGGCCCGCCACGGCGAATTGCGCGACGTCGAGGGCTTTGCCGCCATCGTCAGCCTGATCTACGGCTTCTGGAGCGGTATGTTCTTCGGCCGTACCGCGCAAATCGTCGTTGCGCATGGCCGTCAGGCGCTCATGGGAAGCGCTAATGCTGGTTGACCTCGGGCGCGCCGTCGAATTCTTCCGCATGCAATTCGGCGCGCAGCGCGGCAACGTCGGCAGCGCTGATCGTGGAACCCTTGTTGCCCCAGGCGTTGCGCACGTAATTCAATATCTGCGCCAATGAAGCATTGTCGAGCCGTTTGCTGAAGTTGGGCATGCCGCCGCGTCCGGTCAGGGGCACAGCGGCAAAATCCCGGGGGTTGCCCTGGACCAGCGCATTGCCGGCCAGGGCCGGGAATGCATCGGGTATGCCTTTGCCGTCGGCCTGGTGGCAGCCGGCGCAAGTTTTGCGGTATTTCCCTTCCCCATCGTCGCCGGCCCACGCCGCCCCTGCCAGCAGCAACCCTGCACAAATCCAGACGCTCCTCATGCCGAGAGCCTCCGGTGGATGCGGGCGATCTGCTGCCAGGCCGATTCGATCGCACCGGCTTGCCAGCCCGGCAGATAACTCATGTGTTCTCCCGCCAGCAACACGCGGCCCTCGCCTTCCCACAGCAAGGGATAGGTGGTCTTGCGCGCCGCCGGGCTCCATTCAGCCCAGCCGCCCAGGTTGTAGGGTACGCGATGCCAGGCAACGGAAAACGCGCTTTCGCAGGATTCGCGGTAGCCGGGGAAAATCTTTTGCCCCGCCGCCAGCGCGAAATCCATTCTTTCCCTGGGCGACAAGGCGCTGGTCTCGACCGCGTCGCCGCCGAACTGGTAATAGCCCAGCAACACGCCTTTTTGCGATTGCCAGCCGGTCGAGGGCAGCGAAATCGTACCAATGCCGGGCGAATTGGTATGGACGTGCCCGCCGTAGATAAAATCGTCCTCTTCCCAGAAGCGCCGCTTCATTTGCAACCCGATCTTGCCGACCGGCGCATAGCCTATGCTCTTGATCGCCTGTTTGAACTCCGGCGAGAAATTGTTTTCGATGCCGCCCAGGACAGCCAGCGGAATCGTGCACAGGCAAAACGCGCCGTCGATGCTGCCGGCAGCGCCGGAGGCATCGCGGTATTCGACGGTGACGCCATTGTCGCGCTGGCGGATCGCGCGCACCACCGTTTCGTAGCGGATCTGGCGGCCGACCTCTCTCTCGAAAGCCTTGGCGATGCGGTCCATGCCGCCGACCGGCTGGAACATGGT
>DASVYZ010000301.1:0-4467 GCA_036391935.1 Burkholderiaceae bacterium
GATGGGCAAGGGCGAAGCGGCGGCGCGGCGGTCGTGGATCGAAGAGCATGGCAATGAGGCCGAGGCGGATATTTAGTTTTAATTAAATTCGGTAGGCAAGGTCACAACTCCCCTCGCCCGCAGGCGGGAGAGGGGCCGGGGGTGAGGGGCGCAGCACCTTGACTACGTACTTTCCAGCGAAACCAGATCGCAATCCCCCTCACCCCCACCCCTCTCCCGCCTGCGGGAGAGGGGGAGTCCAGCTAGATGTGAAGTTGAACAATGAGTGAACAAGGAACCCTATTCGGCGAAACCCCGCCTCCACCGCCCCCTGAAGGCGGCGACGCGCTGACGCTCGCCACCTTCGCCGAGCGCGCCTATCTCGAATACGCGATTTCGGTCGTGAAGGGGCGCGCCCTGCCCGACGTGTGCGACGGTCAGAAGCCGGTGCAGCGCCGCATCCTGTATGCGATGAACGACCTCGGCCTGAACGCCGCGGCCAAGCCGCGCAAGTCGGCCGCCGTGGTCGGCGAAGTGCTCGGCAAATTGCATCCGCACGGCGACCAGTCCGTGTATGACGCGCTGGTGCGCATGGCGCAGGATTTTTCGTTGCGCTATCCCTTGATCGACGGCCAGGGCAACTTCGGCTCGCGCGACGGCGACGGCGCGGCGGCGATGCGTTATACGGAAGCGCGCCTGACGCCGATCGCCAGGCTGTTGATGGATGAGATCGACATGGGCACGGTCGATTTCCAGCCCAACTACGACGGTTCGACCGAAGAGCCGAAGATGCTGCCGGCACGCCTGCCCTTCGTCCTGCTCAACGGCGCCTCCGGCATCGCGGTCGGCCTCGCCACCGAAATCCCTTCGCACAACCTGCGCGAAGTGGCGGCGGCAACCGTCGCCATGATCCGCAACCCGAAGATCACCCACGCCGAGTTGATGGAGTTGATGCCCGGTCCGGATTTCCCGGGCGGCGGCCAGATCATCTCGGCGCCTTCCGCGATCGCGGAAATGTATGAATCCGGCCGCGGCAGCCTCAAGGTGCGCGCCCGCTGGAAGATCGAAGACCTGGCGCGCGGCCAGTGGCAAGCCGTGGTCACCGAGCTGCCGCACGGCACCTCGTCGCAAAAGGTGCTGGAAGAAATCGAAGAGCTGACCAACCCCAAGGTCAAGACCGGCAAGAAATCGCTCACGCCCGAACAGCTCTCGATGAAGCAGAACATCCTCGGCCTGCTCGATGCGGTGCGCGACGAATCGGGCCGCGATGCGCCTATCCGCCTGGTGTTCGAGCCGAAGTCGAAGAACATCGACCAGACCGAGTTCATGAACACGCTGCTGGCGCACACTTCGCTGGAATCGAGCGCTTCGATCAACCTGGTGATGATAGGCGGCGACGGCCGGCCGCGCCAGAAGGGCTTGGGCGATATCCTGCGCGAGTGGATCACCTTCCGCTTCGACACCGTCACGCGCCGCACGCAGTTCAAGCTGCAAAAGGTCAAGGACCGCATCCACATCCTCGAGGGCCGGCAGCAGGTGCTGCTCAACATCGACAAGGTGATCAAGATCATCCGCGAGTCGGACGAGCCCAAGTCCGCCTTGATGCAAGCCTTCAGGCTCTCCGAAATCCAGGCCGAAGACATCCTGGAAATACGCCTGCGCCAACTGGCACGGCTGGAAGCGATCAAGATCGAGCAGGAACTGGCCGAGAAGCGCAAGGAACAGAGCGAGCTTGAAGAGCTGCTGGAAAACCCGTCCTCGATGAAGCGCTTGATCATCAAGGAAATCGAAGGCGACGCCAAGCAATACGGCGATGCGCGCCGCACGCTGATCGAAGTGGCCGAGCGCGCCGTGGCCGAGCAAAAGGTGATCGACGAGCCGGTGACGGTGGTCGTTTCCGAAAAAGGCTGGCTGCGCGCCCGCACCGGCCATGGCCATGACCCGGCGCAATTCACCTTCAAGGCCGGCGATGCGCTGTACGGCACGTTCGAATGCCGCACGGTCGATACCCTGCTTGCCTTCGGCTCCAACGGCCGCATCTATTCGGTATCGGTTGCAACGCTGCCCAATGCGCGCGGCGACGGCGCGCCGATCACCACCATGATCGAACTGGCTTCGGGCACGCGCATCCTGCATTACTTCGCCGGCTCGCCCGAAACCACCTTGATGATGGCCTCGACAGCGGGTTTCGGCTTCACCGCCCGCGCCGGCGACATGGCCAGCCGCATCAAGGCCGGCAAGGCCTTCATGACGCTGGAAGGCGGCGACGAGCCCCTGCCGCCGCGCGTGCTGGCGGCGGACGCCGGCGCCCTGGCCTGCCTGTCGGAAAAAGGCAAGCTCCTGGTGTTCGGCATGGACGAGATCAAGGCGCTCTCGGGCGGCGGACGCGGCGTGACGCTGATGGATCTCGATGCCGGCGAAAAGCTGGCGGCGGTCCTGCCGATCTCGCAGCGCGGCGTGGTGGTGTTCGGCACCGGGCGCGGCGGCAAGGCGCAGGAAGTCACACTCAAGGCGGGCGACTTGCAGCATCACATCGGCAAGCGCGCGCGCAAGGGCAAGGCGCTGGAAAGCAAGATCAAGCCGGCGGGTTTGAAGCAGCCAGGCTGAGAGGTTGTTTACCGCTCGAAAAGCCGGCTTCGCGCCGGCTTTTTCGTTTCCATGGCTTAAATTTATTTCCATTGTCGGAATTGAACTTCAGGCACATCCGCCCGTCCTATCGTTATAGGTTGCAGTGCAGCACGTTTTGCGTTTTTGGTTGAAAATATGGCTTGATTTTTTGTAAAGCGGCCCTGATATCCAAACAGCACATTCAGCAACAACGTCGACAACAACGGAAAACACGGATGAGCCTACAGACAGCACAAGCCGGCAAAGAAGCCAGCAAAAAGCAGGCTGGAAAGCAATGGCGACTCGAAGACATCCCCTACGACAAGGTGGATCGCAGCCTGGTTGCGGACGACGAATTCCTGTTTCATACCCTCGCGGCCGCTTCTTTCACCGAGATTCTCGCCGAGCTCTACAGCGATAACCTGATCGCGCATTTCAAGGGTAACGCCGAAATCGAAGCCTGGCTGCGCCATACCTGGCGCCTGGAAGAAGTCCAGCACGGCCAATCGCTCAAGAAATACGTGCAAACCGTCTGGCCCGATTTCGATTGGGAACGTGCCTATGCCGCCTTCCAGGTCGAATACGGCGCGCTTTGCACCAGCGAACAGCTCGAATCGGACCGCGCCCTGGAATTGGTCGCGCGCTGCGTGGTGGAAACCGGCACGGCAAGCTTTTACAAGGCGCTCAACAATTACGCGCGCGAACCCGTGCTGCGCCAGCTCGTCGATCACATCCGCGCCGACGAAGTGGCCCACTACACGCATTTCCGGCGCTATTACACCGCTCTCGACGCCGTCAGGCAGTACGGCCTGGGGAAAGTCGGCGCCACCATCCTGCGCCGTGTCGCCGCCATCGAAAGCGAAGACGCCTATATCGCCTTCAAGCATGCCTGGATCGGGCACTACCCCGGCCGGAAGTTCGAAGACAAGTACTGGCTGCAACACAGCAAGGCAGCCAAGCGCCTGGCGCGCAACCACTACCCGTTCGAGATGGCGGTCAAGATGCTGATGAAGCCCATGCCGCTATCCGAATCGTTCAAGAAACTGCTGCAATGGCCGCTGGTCGGCGTTGCGCGGCTGATTACATTCACTTGAGGGCGTCTGGAGAACCGGTCCGCGCAGCGTTTTCCCCGGAAGCCCGTAACCGGCGCAGGCTCGCCCCGCGCCCCAACGGAGGGAAATCATGCACAAGCTGAAAATCCGCCAGGATGAAGGACTCGACATTGCGGCCATTCGCGAAGCCGCAAAAAATCTCGATGATGGCGCCGTCACGGCCGGCTACCAGGCCAGGCGCGACGAAGTCGTCGCCATGCTCAATGCGGCCCTGGCCACCGAACTGGTCTGCGTGTTGCGCTACAAGCGCCACTACTACACCGCCACGGGCCTGGCCAATCGCGCCGCCAAGGCCGAATTTCTCGCGCATGCGCAGGAAGAGCAAAGCCACGCCGACATGCTGGCCGAACGCATCGTGCAATTGAACGGCGAACCCGACCTCAATCCCGAGGGGCTGGTCGGGCGCAGCCACGCCGAATACGATGAATCGGCCGATGTGCAGAAGATGATCGAGGCCGACCTGGTCGCCGAACGCGTGGCGATCGAATCCTACCGGCAGATGATAGAACGCATCGGCGACAGCGACCCGACCACGCGCCAGCTGCTGGTCAACATCATGGCGGCCGAGGAAGAGCATGCCGAGGATTTGCGCGACATGCTGAATTGAGGCTTACCGGCTCAAGCGGTACCACACCTCGATTTCGCTTTTCATGACGTCGCGGCGCCAGCCCTGGGCCGCATAAAAACGGTCGGCCCGGGTGCCGGCGGCGGTGCCGAGCCTGAGCTCGTTCCAGCCCTGGGCGAACAACCAATCGACGGCGCGTTGCAG
>DASVYZ010000302.1:0-2873 GCA_036391935.1 Burkholderiaceae bacterium
GCCGCGCTTGACCGTAGCGAAGTCCCCAAGGCGGAAGGTTGTGCCATTGGCGCGCAGTTGAAGATTTTCCAGGTCCTTGACCGAGCGCATGGCGCCTGAAACGCGCACCTGCAAATTATCGGAAGGCGTAACGAGCACGCCGGTCGATTCGACCGTGTTTTGCGCATTCAATTGACCGACGATGGCGTCGAATGGAACGCCGAGCTGGGCAAACTTCTTTTGCGAGAATTCGATATAGACCTTTTCGTCCTGCACGCCGTATTGATCGACCTTCGAAACCGAGGGGATCTGCAGGAATTGCTGGCGCACAAAATCGGCATAGTCTTTCAGCTCGGCCGGGGTGTAGCCGTCGCCGCTGAGCGCAAAGATCGAGCCGAAGGTGTCGCCGAATTCATCGTTGAAGAACGGGCCGACCACACCGGGCGGCAGGGTGCCCCGGATATCGCCGAGTTTCTTGCGCACCTGATACCACGCGGCCGGCGTTTCCCTGGGCGGCGTCGATTCGCGCAGTTGCAGAATGATCAGCGTCTCGCCGGGCTTGGAATAGCTGCGGATCTTGTCGACGTAAGGGGTTTCCTGCAGCTTCTTTTCCAGTTTGTCGGTCACCTGTTCCGCCATCTGCAGCGAGGTGGCGCCGGGCCATTGGGCGCTGATAACCATGGCGCGGAAAGTGAATGGCGGATCTTCATCCTGCCCAAGCTTGCCGTAGCTCATGATGCCGCCTATGAGCAAGGCGGCGATCAGGTAGCGGGTCAGCGGTATGTGTTCGAGAGCCCAACGCGAGAGGTTGAAACCCTTCATTTGGTCACGCCTCCACCGGCCCGTGCGGCGATATCGGCTTCCTTGGCCAGGCTGTTCACGTCGTTGCTCGCCACGGCTTGCTTGGGGGTAGCGTCTTCGCCGAGGATGCTGACCTTTTGTCCGGGCTTGAGCGAATTGACGCCGGCCGTCACCACAACCTGGCCGCCCGCCACGCCGCCTGTCAGCACCACGTCATTGCCGCTGGCGCCGCCCACCCGGACCGGAACCAGTTTCGCCACGTGTTTTTCCACGACCCAGACTGCCGCACCGCTCGTGTCCTGGAACAGCGCCGTCAGGGGCACTTTTATCTGCGGTGCTGCCGTCTTCGAGGCGAAACGCACATAGGCCGTCATGCCGAGACGCACGTCGGCCGGCGCATCGGGCATGGCGATCTTGGCTGTGAAGGTACGCGTGACGGGGTCGGCAACCGGCGAAATCTCGCGGATGCGGCCGGCGATCAAGTCATTGGGCTGCGCCCAGATGCGGACCTTGACGTCGCCGACCCGGCGCAAGGTATCGACCTTGTCCTCTGGAATGCCAATGACGATTTCCTTTTCGGCGGTCTGAGCCAGCCGCACGACGGGACTGCCGGCAGCGACCACCTGGCCCACTTCGGCATCGACGCCCGTCACCACGCCATCGGCATCGGCCACCAGCGTGGTGTAGGCGGTCTGGTTCGATTGCGTCTTGCTTTGCGCCTGCGCCTGTTCATAGCTGGCCTGGGCAGAACGGAAAGCCGTGTCCTTGCTGTCCAGCACAGCCTGGCTGACGAAATTCTTGTCGCGCAAATCCTGGTAGCGCTGCAATTCTGCGCGCGCGAGGTCACGATTGCTTTCGCTTGCCTTCAAACCGGCCAGCGCCTGCGCCTGAGCCAATTGCAAGTCTTGCGGATCGAGTTGCATCAGCACCTGGCCGCGTCTGACGGTATTGCCCACATCCACCTTGCGTGCGACGATCTTCCCGCCGACGCGAAAGCCGAGCCGCGATTCGACACGCGCGCGCACCTCGCCGGGGAATTCCGCATCAAGATCGACGTCCGACGAAACGAGCGTCATCACGCGTACCGGGCGCACTTCCTCGACTTTTTCCGGCGCGCGGCCGCAGGCGGCCAGCATGGCCGCACCCAACGCAGCGATCAGCACGCTGCGCTTGAGAAATATTGAATTTTCCATCCTGCCCCTCACTGAGCTGTTAGCTATTCCTGCAATCTTGTCCATGCTTGCTGGCCGGCCATCACCGGGTTATAATTAAGTAACTGACTGGTCAGTAATTATAAGAAGTCGATTGGCATTTGTAAATGACCTCGAGGTCATTTATTTGATGTTTGCCATACGGTCAAGTTTTGCCTTGCCACGACGGCAAGAGCGCGAAACTCTGTTACTCTTGCGCCCGTCCGCGGTTCGCAAAGTCCGGCAACCACCATGCCTGTCGATCATTACGAAAACTTTCCCGTCGCTTCCATCCTGCTGCCGGCCCGCTTGCGCCCGGCCGTCGAAGCGATTTACAACTTCGCCCGCAGCGCCGACGATATTGCCGACGAAGGCGATGCCGCACCGGAAGAAAGACTGGCTGCGCTGAGCGCCTACGAAGCTGCGCTCGACCGTATCGAGCAAGGCAAGCCGGCCGAATCGCGCTTGTTCGATGAACTCGGCAGCGTGATCGCTGCCTACGCCCTGCCCTTGCAGCCGTTTCGCGATCTGCTTTCCGCGTTCAAGCAAGACGTGGTGACCAAGCGTTATGCAAACTTCGCGCTGTTGCTCGACTATTGCCGCCGCTCCGCCAACCCGGTCGGTACGCTGATGCTGCATTTATACAAGGCAGCGACGCCGGACAACTTGCGCGACTCCGACGCGATTTGCTCCTCTCTGCAGTTGATCAACTTCTGGCAGGATGTGGCGGTCGATTGGCAAAAGCAGCGGATTTACCTGCCGCAAGACGACTTGAGGAGTTTCAACTTTGCCGAACATGACTTGTCACTGGACCGCGTCACCACTGAGTTCAGCGATCTCTTGCGCTTCGAAGTGGCACGCTCGCGGGAAATGATGGCGTCAGGCGCCCCGCTGGCAAAGCGT